>JAJYNB010000214.1 GCA_021786555.1 Bacillota bacterium
GGAAGAAGATATTTTAACTCCAAACTGTTCCCCAAACTGCAGCCGCAGGCGCCGGTCCACATTGCGCAGCCCGATTCCGGCACCAACCCCCCCGTCCTGTTCCCTCGTCATACGATTATCCGGCATTCCCACTCCGTCATCAACCACCCCAATCTCGGCCCGTTCGCCCCCCAATGACCCCTTGATCCATAAGTGTCCTGTTCCCTCTTTCGGTTCAAGGCCGTGGATGCAGGCGTTTTCCACCAGCGGCTGCAAACTCAGAAACGGAACCTGCAGATCAAGCAGCTCCTCCGGCACGTCAATCGTCACCTCAAGCCGGGAGCCAAACCTGTTTTTCTGAATCAACAGGTAATTTTCCACATAACCCAGTTCCTCGCGCAAACTTACCGTTTCCCCCGGATGGTCCAGATTGTGGCGCAGCAGGTTGGCCAGGGCATACAGGGTGTTAAGCCCCTTTTCATTCTGGCACAGAGTGACAAAGCCCGTAACGGTATTTAAGGTGTTAAACAGGAAGTACGGTTTGATCTGGGCCTGCAGCGTCTTCAATTCGGCCTTTTGCAGGGTATGCTCCAGTTCCATGATTATCCGTTCTTCCTCAGCGGCTCTTAATTTTTCCCGGTTTAACTCTTCCTGCATTTTCGACCGGTAAACCAATTCCACAATGTAATTCACCACGACCTGAATCAATCCCCCCGCGGCCCGGCATTTTTCCATGCCTATAACCTGAATTTCGCGGAAGGCTTCGGCCAGGTGCCTGGGATCAAGTCCCAAATCAGCCGTTCCCCTCAGCATGCCGTTGATTTCCTTTTCCCCCGGCTTGTCCAGATGCATCTGCCCGCAGGTAATGGAGCCCCAAAATTGACCGTCCACCACTATGGGCACAGCCATCAGCATCACCCCGGCGTGGCACTTGCCAAGGCAGGAAGACCCCTGCTCCACTGTTTTGAAACCCAGTTCAGCGTTTGATTGGATACAACGCCGGAGTCCCAGTTCTGTGGAGCGTACAGCCCGGCAGAAGCCGTAGAAATAGCTGTGCTGTACAACGGGATAACCCATCTCATCGTTGATGTCTATGGTTATATCTGTAGCATTGGTGAAACTCTCGATTATCCTCACAAGCTTTTCCTTGTCAATCAGCTGCGTCAGTCCGCTGTTTTCCATTTCCATCCCCACTCAACCCTTAAAGTTTTCAGGGCAGGAGTCAGAATTCAGAATCTTCCATACCATTATCGGTTTTCCATTCTGACTCCTGACTACTGACTACTGAATTCTTGCTCCCAAGCAGTACCCCGGGTTACAGCATCAGCTGCACGCTGACCACATCCAGCCACTGCTCAAATTTCCTGCCCACTTCCAGGTATCTGCCAACCTGCCTAAAGCCGAATTTCTCGGCCATGGCCAGGCTGACCGCGTTGCTGCCTGAAATCAGGCCGATGACAGAATGAAATTCCGCCTCTCTCGCCCGCCGCAGCAAATCCTCCAGAATCAGTCCGCCAACGCCGCGGCCCCGGTAATCAGTGTGGACATAGACAGAAAACTCCGCCGTAGGGTTGTAAGCCGGGCGGGTATGAAAAGGGGACAAGCTGCCCCATCCCGCAACCTGGTAGTCAACCAGAGCTGAAACCAACGGATAGCGGGGATGCCGGTGCGAATCAAACCAGGTTTTGCGTTCAGCCAGGCTCTTAGGCTCGGTATCGAAGGTAGCAACCCCGTTCAAGACTTGTTCGTTGTATATTTCTGTCAGTACAGGCAAATCCGCCGCTTCACTCAACCGGATATGCGCTTGGGCCAAATTTATCACCCCGACATATTTAATCACTCTCATTTTACAGATTGCTGGGAGTAAACTCAATCACTTCTATACCCTGAAGCTTCAGACTGGGGAAAATTACCCCCTAACCTGGCCAAGCTGTCTTTATGTCAACTAACCCGTGCGCCTGCATAATAAGAAACGCTTATAGACTCAGTTCAGAAAACACAAACCCTGCTGTTACGATATAACCGCAGGGCTTACGGCTCGGGGCCGTCTGTTCTAGTCCTTAAACGCCTCCCCTTTGCCCAACCTGCCTGTCCGCGTAACCTTACACTCCACCTCAACTTCAATTTCCGCTTTGCGGAAATTGTCCCGCCAGGCAGGTCTGTAGTCTCCCCAGGCCTCTAGGTTGGTCCGGTGCAACTCTTGGCTGAACCCAATCACATCGGCGTTTAATTCCTTCGTTTTATCAATTGCTTTGAGGACCACACCGCGGATTTTATCCGCTGCAGCAGCTTCGACCCATTGCAGCGAGTCATCATTAACCCTGATATTGTGGGTTTCGTCCACTTCACCCCAGGTTTTAACCTTTAAGCGGAAAGAAACCTTTCCTGCACCCACCACCGGTTCAATGGTACTGCGGAATCTGCCCACAAGGTAAGCGACCCTTTTATCCCCCTCCACCAGCGTGATGGGTATGATGGCGTTGTTTAAATCTCCTACCGCCAAAATGTAGCCAAGGGTTTCCTCCTCATTCAACCAGCCCGCAAGCTTGTCCCCCCTAAAAACAGCATTGCCTTGTAAAAATGCGGCCTGCCGCACGCCGTTCGCCGGGTCTTCTTTAGGTTGAACTGTCGTAATTCGAGGCGCCACCGCGTCCCGGTCCGGGCCCAGCAGATTTTGCACAAAGTAGTTCCAGTCCATGCTGCAGGCTACCCCAATCCTTTCGGCCTTATGATCCGCCAGCCCCTCTATTTCTTCATACAGGGTATCACTGACTTCCGGGCAGGACTGCAGCACATCAAAGGCCTCACCGTTGGTAACAGCGATGTATGTCCTTGGCCGGAAGTCCCGGTAACGGCCGCGTATTTCCGCTATCTCGCTCACTCCTTCCCGGGCGGCCCTCTCCCCAACAACTATGGTGCTGACAAAACTCATAAAGATGTAGCGGGGAGAGCGCAGCCCCGTGTTGCGGGCGGCCTCCTGCATAGTTAGTCCTGTCCCCGTAAGCAGCAGTTCTTTCCCCCCCTGAGGGGCCCCGTTACTCTGCTGATTGCCTCCCTGTCCCCCCTGACCTGCTTTGGGCTGCATGATTCTGGCCGTATACCGCCATTTGTCCACGCCCTGTTCTGTTATCCTGTCCAGACCAATCATGGTCACAACCGCCAGGTCTTCAATTTCTTTGCGGCTCCAACATCCTTGCAGAAAACTGAGGGAAAAAATTATCAGAACTCCCGCCACAACACGCCGCGTCCGTTTCACCTGGTATTCCTCCTTAAGGTTGGTCTCATTAGGGTAACCATTAAGAGGAGCAGGGGCAGACCCAGTTCAAAAACCAAAGCCAGAGGAGACCAGACCTTTGCCAAAAAGCCCATCAGTTCCAATGTGCTGCCAAAAAGAAAAGTTGCACCGGTTATCTGTACTAAGCCCACAGGGTAAACCAAGGGCTTATAGGCCTTTAGGCCTAGGAGTTGAGCAGAGGTCAGGCATATAGCGTAATAGAAAACAGACGCTTTGATTACGATACCCGTGACCCAGAATGCCATGACCAGAATCTCCATCCGCTGGACAAAACGGGCCGCGTTGACATAGCGCGCCATTTCCAGGACCGGGAACAAGAAGTTGCCTGTTAACTCAGGACCGAAAACCGCCAGAGCTG
Organism: Bacillota bacterium; assembly: GCA_021786555.1. Taxonomy (GTDB): domain Bacteria; phylum Bacillota; class Desulfitobacteriia; order Desulfitobacteriales; family JAJXUE01; genus JAJZPO01. Next base: position 3,633 of record JAJYNB010000214.1, read on the forward strand.
AGGCAGTGACCGACGTAAACACTGCCGCCGCCGCCGCCAGCATTACCAGCCCTTGCTTGAAGACTTCCTTTGGTTTGTTTACGGCGGGCAGCAGTACGGCTATCAGGATAACTTGCCCGTACCACGAGGCGGGTGCTACTGAACCATTGATGATTGGGAGCAGCCCCCCTTCCAGCAGGGGCCGGAACCTGCCCAATTCCATATCAGGAATTGACAACAGCATCACCAGAGCAAGGCTCAGGAGGAAGAGGGGCAGAACGAATTGTGCCGCCCGGGTGATTACTTCCAAACCTTTGGCTACGGCATAGCCGCCAACGAGAACCAGCAGAGCGGCAAAAACTAAAATAGGTGTTTCCGGCATGAAGACGACAGTTAAAACCTCGGCAAACTCCCTCACGATCACTATGTTAGCCATGAGAAAAAACAGCACATATATTCCTGCCAACATCTTGCCTAAAAATTTCCCCAAAACTTTTTCGGCATACTGAGCCAAAGTCTTTGCCGGAAAGTACATCCCCAGTTTCCAAATTACGCTTAAAGTTACAATGCCAAATATCCCCGGCAGGACACTCGCCGCCAGCCAGGCCGACTGACGGGCATTCTGGGCGGTGATGGACGGCACGAACAGCACCTCGGTGGCCAGAATTGTCAGAAACAGCAGTACTGCCAGCTGGCCCCCGGAGATTTTTTCCTCTTTTATGAGCTGCCCCCCCCTTCGCCGGGTTTGACCGGTCCGTTATCAGTTTCTTGCCGTACGGGCTCCTTAGCTCCGAACAACCGGGGACGGGTTATCATAGCCCACCAGGGTACCCGGATAAAGGTATCTTTTAAGTCGCTGGGGCTCAAAGGAGCAAAGGGTGAAAGGTAGGGCACGCCAAAAGACCGCAGGCCGCAAAGATGAAATAGAATGAACATCAAACCCAGCATAATCCCAGGCGCGCCCATGATGGCCGCCAGGATCATCAGGCTGAAGCGCAAGATCCGGATGCTGAAACTGGCGGAGATATTAGGAATGGTAAAAGAAGCCACGGCGGTCAGGGCGACTACGACAACCATAGCGGAACTCACAACTCCGGCCTGCACCGCCGCCTGACCGATTACCAAACCGCCGACGGTGCTGACAGCCTGGCCGACATTTTTTGGCAGGCGCGTTCCCGCTTCCCGCAATAGTTCGAAGGTCAATTCCATCAGAATCGCCTCGACAAAGGCCGGAAAGGGCACACCGGAGCGGGCCTCAGCGATGGAATTCAGCAGTTTGGCCGGCAGCATCTCCTGGTGGTAGGTGGTGATGGCGATGTACAGGGCCGGCAAAAGCAGGGCGATGTTTAGAGCGACGAAGCGCAGCAGCCTGATGAAGGTGGCATAAAAAGCTTCATTGTAGGAGTCCTCTGCGGCCTGAAGGAAAGTTATAAAGGTAGCCGGGACTAGCAGGGTCATGGGCGTAGTATCCACAATTAGTGCCACACGGCCTTCCAACAGTGATGCTGCAGTCTTATCGGGACGTTCCGTTGTCTGGATCAATGGAAAAACTGTGATCTCTTCGTCCATGATAAATTCCTGGAGCAGACCGCTGTCAATTATATTGTCAACCTTGATCCTTTTAATCCGCTCTTTGACTTCCGCCACAATCTTGTCAGAGGCGATGCCTTTTATGTACAAAACACTGACTGTTTGTTTGCTCAGCACACCTACTTCAATGTTTTCCACTTTAAGCCGGCTGGTTTTAACCCGGCGCCGGATGGTGGCCAGGTTCGTGGTGAGGTTTTCCACAAAACCGTCCCTGGGCCCCCGTACCGAAGGTTCTGAATCGGGCTCCTCAATCGCCCGGTTTTCCCACCCCGGCACTCCGGCAATAATTGCCGTGGCCGAACCATCTATGACCAAAGCCAGCTTTCCGTTTACCATGTGCTTGGTCACTTCCAGCAGGTCAGAACTGGTATTTAGCTCGGTCAGGGTCACCAGCCGGTTTTGCACAATCTCCAAAGCACTGCCCTGAGTCAAGCGCACGTTGGCGGGAAGTGCTGTAGTTTCATGCATCAGGGCCTTCATCACGTGTTCCCCGGCTCGCTCCTCATCGCACAAGGTACCGACATAGGTGACAAAAGCTCTGATCGGCGGCTCAGCGTTCAGCTTAAACTCACGGAAGATTACGTCGCCGCACAGGTCAAAGGTCTCCCTCAGAGCTTGCAGGTTTTTATCAATGTTGGCGGACAAAGGCCTCTTCTCCTGAGGCTGGCTTGCCCTGCCTTGCCCGGACCCTTTTTTCCCGCCGAATCCCATAAACTTCTTCAATAGTTGTTTGAACATTTCTAACCGTCCCTAAGCTCTTTTACCTGTTAGCCTTCCACATTCAGCCCTTTTATACCCAGATTGGACTAAGGCTCCTCTCTTAGTCACTGCGTGGTTCAAGTCGGTATTCGGAATAAGCTCAACCCGACAGGGAAAAATTATATTGAGAGATTCCGGAAAGGAGTACTTTCATGTTAATCATCGTTGTCCGAACCCTGATTCTTTTTGCCCTTGTAGTCCTGGTCATGCGGCTGATGGGCAAACGCCAGGTAGGGCAGCTGCAGCCCTATGAACTGGTAGTGGTTATTCTGATTTCCGAGCTGGCTGCAGTACCTATGGAAACCACCGCCATACCGCTTTTCAGCGGCATCCTGCCCATTCTAATCCTGTTCATGGCCAGTGTGACACTTTCTTTCATTTCCTTGCGTAGTGAAAAGGCCCGGACTATTATTTGCGGTCAACCGACCATCCTCATCGAACGTGGCAAGATTCTCTACCAAGAGTTGGAAAAATTACGCTATAACATGAGCGACCTGTTGGAACAACTGCGAGTTAAAAACGTACCCAACATCGCCGATGTGGAATTTGCCATTCTGGAAACCAACGGGGAATTGAGCGTCATTCCCAAGTCCCAGAAACGTCCCGTTATTCCCGAGGATTTGCAGGTAGCCACAAAATACGAGGGCCTGCCCCTGGTGCTGGTGGTTGACGGCAAAGTAAACCAGGAGAATATGACCAAGGCCAAAGTTGACATGATTTGGCTGGGAAACGAGCTCAAACGCTTTCAGATTGACAGAGTTGATAAGGTACTCTTGGCGAGCCTGGATTCCACCGGAAGCCTGTTCGTACAGGAAAAGGCTCCCCCGGCGCAAAATTTGCATTAGGCGGGTGAGAACATGCGGACTATTACTGCAGTAGCCATAGGCTTTGTCCTGATTCTTCTGTTCGGCATCGGCACCTATATGTATGTCAACACATCAGCTAACCAGTTGTCGGGCCAGTTGAAAATAGCAGAAAGCTCGATCCGCAGCCAAAACTGGGGACAGGCCGGGGAGCAGCTGGCTTACGTGGAAAAAAGCTGGGACAAGAGCAAAGGCTGGTGGACAATCTTGCTTGACCACCAGGAGATAGACAACATAGACGTCAGCCTCAAACGGTTGTCCCAGTATGTTAAGTCTCAAGGCAGCACCCTGGCCCTGGGGGAAATTTCTGCCTTGGAACTGCTGGTAGACCACATCGCCGACAAAGAAGCGCCCAATATCAAAAACATCCTTTAGGTATCCAGATATACAAAGGCCCCCGGCGTTGCCGGGGGCCTTGTACTGCGTTGAACCTGGAGGCAGTATATTTTAAAGTTTCTCCGAGACCGCCTTGGCCTGGCTGAAGAGAAGCAGGTAGTCCCGCCCCCCGGCTTTGGAGTCTGTGCCTGACATGTTAAAGCCGCCAAAGGGATGGATACCCACAAGTGCCCCTGTGCACTTGCGGTTGAAGTAGAGGTTGCCGCAGTGCATGTCAGACCGGGCCCGCTCGATGTGTCCCCTGTTATTGCTGTAAAGGGAGCCGGTAAGACCGTACTCGGTATTGTTGAAAATCTCCAGGGCATGCTCAAAATTTTCAGCCTTAATCATGGCCAGTACCGGCCCGAAAATTTCTTCCTGGGCCAGACGGGCCTCAGGCGCAATGCCGGAAAAGACCGTTGGCTGGATATAGTAGCCGTTGCCTTCGGCTTTTAGTCCGCCAGCTTCCAGATTTCCTTCCTGTTTGCCAATTTCAATGTAGTCCAGGATTTTTTTGTAGGCAGTTCCATCTATAACCGGCCCGGCGGGGAAATTCTCCTCGGCAGGACCGACCTGCAGCCTCCTGACCCGTTCCACCACCAGTTCCACAACCTTGTCATAAACGTCCTTATGCACGATGGCTCTGGAGCCGGCGGAACACTTTTGGCCCTGGAAACCGAAGGCGGAAGAGACTATGCCGTCAGCAGCATCTTCCAGGCTGGCGTCCGCGTCCACCACAATGCCATCCTTGCCGCCCATTTCGGCGACCACCCGTTTCAGCCAGATCTGACCGGGCTGGTGCCTGGCCGCCAGTTCATTAATGCGCAGTCCCACATCCTTGGAGCCTGTAAAGCTGATAAAGCGGGTCTTGGGGTGAGTAACCAGAAAATCCCCCACCTCGCTGCCGCTGCCTGGCAGGTAGTTGATGACCCCAGCCGGAATCCCTGCTTCCTCCATAATCTCCAAGAACTTATAGGCGATGACCGGAGCAGTGCTGGCAGGTTTTAATACTACGGTGTTGCCCGCCACCACGGCGGCTGTGGTCATGCCGGCTAAAATAGCCAGAGGGAAGTTCCAGGGCGCTATCACCACTCCCACTCCCAGCGGGATGTATGTCAGCCGGTTGTCCTCCCCGGGCAGCACGGTAACGGGCTGGTTGCCTCCCAGGCGGAGGGCCTCCCGGCCGTAAAACTCCATAAAGTCAATCGCCTCGGCCACGTCTGCATCAGCCTCGGCCCAGTTTTTGCCTGCTTCATAGCAAAGCCATGCCTCCAGTTCAAATTTGCGGCGCCGCATGATCGCAGCCGCTTTAAACAGGCAGCCGGCGCGGGCTGCGGGAGTGAACGTTTTCCAGCTGTCGAAACTATCAAGTGCCGCATACAGGGCCTTGGCGGCTAGGGTTCGGTCTGCTTTGCCCACGTTTCCTACTACCTGGTCCAGGTTCCCCGGGTTGACAGAAGTAATTTTCCCCTCTGTAAAAATCCGCTCACCATTTATGACCAATGGATAATCCTGACCCAATTCATTTTTTACAAGAGCTGCGGCCTCCACCATTTTGGCCTTGTTGGCCGGGTCAGCAAAATTGCTGAAAGGCTCGTTTTTGAACTCTATCATCTTACTCCTCCACGCATTTAAAATTTTAGGACGTAAGGGAAAGAATCCTCCCCATTTTAATGGAGAGTAGTTCACTTAAACAGGTTTTTCAGGATAAACCAGACATTGGCGGGCCGCTCGGCCAAACGCCGCATGAAGTAGCCGTACCAGTCCGTGCCATAGGGAACATATACCCTGACCCTGTACCCTTCCTGCACCAGCTGCTTCTGCAGATCCGTGCGGATACCATAGAGCATTTGAAACTCGAACCTGTCCCGCGCAATGTTTTGCCGGGAGGCGAACTGCTTGGTGTGGTTGATGATGTTGGCGTCATGGCTGGCTATGGCGGCATAATCCCCGTTTTTAAGCTGCAGCTCAATCAGGTGTTTAAAGTTTTTGTCCACATCCGCCTTCAGGGGAAAGGCCGCCTCTTTGGGCTCTTTATAAGCTCCTTTTACCAACCGCAGGTTAGCCCGCAGATCCATGAGGTCCTGTTCCGTCCGGTACAGGTATGCCTGCAGTACCAGGCCCACATTGTCAAATTTCCGCCGCAGAGCCTTAAAGATGTTAATAGTGAGCTGACAGCGCGGCGAGTCCTCAATATCAATCCGGACAAAGCTGTTGTATTCCTTGGCCCGAGTGAGAATCCTCTCCATGTTGGCCAGACAGAAATCCTTGTCCAGGTCCATCCCCAGTTGGGTCATCTTTAAGGACAAATGGGATTGCACCTTGGCTCTGGCGATTCCGTCCAGGGTAGCAATACATGTCTGGACAGCTTCCAGGGCTTCCTCCCTGGAACTGATAAACTCGCCTAAATGGTCCATGGTGGCGACAATCCCAGTGTGGTTCAAGCGGCGGATTTGCTCCAATGCCTCATCCAAGGTGGACCCGGCCACAAATCTGGCTGCGCCAAACTTCAGACCGTACTTTTTGGCGGCGTCGTTCAGGCCTCGGTTTTTGGACAGGGAGAGAAGAGCCGAACGCATCAATGCTTCCAACCCGGACACTCCTTTCTTTCAAAGTCTTTTGCGGAATTCGATGACCACAAATACGGCCCCGCTTTGATTCTTAGCAAATTCCATGCCATTGTTATACCGGCTCTGACATCTCGCCTTTTAGACTGCATCCTGCAGCACCGTTCCACCCTTTCCCGCTGCAGGGTGCTGACCCAGACCACATTTGCCTGCTGCGCGGATGCATTCGCAAGTCCTACCAGGGCCTGGCCCTGAGTTAAATTTCCCCGCCAAATGTTTAGACACTTTCAACAGATGTCTAAACACATGTCTAGGCAAGAGACGCTGGTTCGTGTTACATTTGAAGCAGGGAGTTGATAATGCTATGAAAAACATCCAGCCCCTGGGCAGCTTGGCCGAAAGGAATTTCCGTTTGGTGCAAAACAGGGCAAATATACAGGAAGCTCTGACCCTGGCCCAGGAAAATCATGTAGTGATTCTGCAGGGGGAACGTCCCGTCGGCACTATTATCATGGAAGAAGCCCGCCAACTGCCGCCTGGTGCCGTACGACTCAATGAAATCTCCTGGGCGCCGCCCCTCCTGGCCGCCTCTGAAACCGACACTCTGGCCTTTTGCAAGGAGCATGCCGCAGACCTGCGCCCGGTGGTGGTAATGGATGATGCCGGGAGAGTTACCGGCTTGGTTACACTAAACAAGCTGCTGGCTATCCTGCTTGAGACGTGGGAAGTTTGGAACGCCTTTTTCAACACCTTGTTGGACACTGTCAACGAGGCCGTCACCGTGGTGACCGAAAATGGCTCAGTGAGTCACTGGAACCTGGCGGCGCAGGAGATGTACGGCATACCCGGCCAAGCCATTATAGGTAAACCTATCGCCGGTTTCTTCGTACGGGAGGATTTGGCTACCCTGAAGATGCTGGATGAAGGGCGCCCTATCCGACAATCCTACCACCGTCCCCGACCCGGTACCCATGTGTTGATCAATGCATCCCCTGTGCTTTGTCAGGGAAAGGTTGTCGGAGCTATATCCAGCGAACAGGATATAACACAGGTGGTGCGCTTAAACGAGGAACTGTCCCACGCCAGTTCGCAGTTGAGAGATTTGAAACAAAAAATAGGCCCTGCCGATGATCCTTTTAACAGGATTATCGGCAGAGGCAGCACAATCCACCGTACCATAGCCCTGGCTCGCAAAGTTGCAGCCAGCGAAGCCACGGTCCTGATTACCGGTGAAAGCGGCGTGGGCAAAGAGTTATTCGCCCAAGCCATCCACGCCTCCGGACCCAGGGCAGACAAACCGTTTATAGCCATTAATTGCGGCGCTATTCCCAATGCCCTGTTTGAGAGCGAGCTTTTCGGTTACCAGGGCGGCGCCTTTACAGGTGCCGAGCGCAGGGGCAAACAAGGTACGCTGGAACTGGCCCACGGCGGAACCCTCTTTCTGGATGAAGTGGGCGAATTGCCGGTGGAACTGCAAGTCAAACTGCTGCGGGTGCTGCAGGACAAATGTTTTTACCGGGTTGGCGGTACCGAGCCGGTCACAGTCAATACACGCATTATCGCCGCCACTAACCGTGACTTGGACAAAATGATCCGCAGGGGGGAATTCCGTGAAGACCTGTATTACCGTTTAAATGTTATTGCCCTGGAAGTCCCTCCTCTGCGGGAAAGGACAGAAGACGTTCCCGAACTAATGCAAATTTTGCTGCAGGAGTTTGCCCTCAAGTACAATAAGCCTCTTCCCGCTTTGGACCCGGAGCTCATTGTCACCCTTTTAGGGTACCCCTGGCCGGGCAACGTTAGGGAACTGCGCAATGTGGCTGAGCGACTGGTTATTTTGGCGGAGGAGGCGCCCCTTGACTCCCAGTTCCTGCCGCCGGCCCTGCAGCGTCCCAAATCGTTGGCCCTTGTGCCGCCTCCCGTCTCACAGCCAAACGTTCCTACCGCCAATCAGAACCTTCCTGTCGAGGTAACTCAAATTCTACAGGTTCTGGAACAAACCAAGGGCAACAAAGCGGCGGCGGCCAAGCAGCTTGGCCTTTCCCGCGGCACCCTTTATTACAGGCTCAACCGCTATGGACTAATTTGAAAAACTGCATAAAAAAGCACCTCCAGGCAAAAACTAACAATCGTCTGATACTTTGCCAAAAAGGAGCTGAGACCGTGGAATTTAACCGGGAAACTATCCAAGAAGTTAAAGACGGGGAGTCCCTGCGCAAGGCCTTGCTGGAAGCGGAGGTGGTTGAAAAGAAGTGCCATCTCTACGCCGAAATGTCCCATGACAGCCACGTGAAAACCATGTTTGAAGGCGCAGCCCGAGACATGGGCAGAGCAGTGGACAAATTGAAAAAAATGACTCCCCGCTACATGTAAGGGAACGGAATAAGGAGGTGGAAGCCGATGCACTCAAGTATGAACGATATTGATATGCTGGTGGATTTTGAGAAGGACACCAGACTGGCGGCGGTCGCTTACCTGTCCACCGCCGGCGAGATTCGCGACCCGGAACTCAAGGATCTTTTCCTGGATTTTTCCCGCACATCCATGAAGATGCAGGACAAATGTACAGAGCTCATCAACATGCTGGGCGGCGAATTTTAAAGCCAAAATTATTAAGCACCCCTTCAAAAAAGGGGTGCTGCTATTTTAGGTTAGATTAATTTTTTGCTGAATCAGCCGAAAGTCCCGCTTTGCATAGAACTCTTACGGAATTTTTCCATAAACTACTCCAGGGTGTAAGTTACTCCTTTCCCCTTAAGTTCTACCGAAACTTTGCGTTCTGTTGGATTAAAGCCGATAAATTTCATTCCCAGACGTTTGGCCATGTTGTTCAGTTCAATGCGCAGTCCTCT
>JAJYNB010000164.1 GCA_021786555.1 Bacillota bacterium
TCCAACAACCATTATTTTAGCCATAATTGCTCCTCCTTTTAGATATTTTTATTAGTATTAGAAAAAAATCCAATTTATAAATTACTAAAGGAAGGTAATTTTTTGAAGAAGTTAGTGGGTGGTATAAAGCCTGAGCGGGATGGAAGGTCTGTTTTCGAGCATAATAAGGTAGACTGTGAGATTATGGAATTGGGAACTGGGAGGTAAAAAAGTATGTTTAAAAAGATTTTGGTGCCAACTGATGTATCTGAACCATCGCGCAATGCGCTAACCACAGCGTTGGGACTAGCCCGCGAGTTTGGCTCGGAAGTGGTGCTCCTGCATGTCAGCTATACCCCGCAAGCCTATCTGAGCTACACCGCCAGTTACGGTATCGTTATCCCCCAGGAGAACCTGGAAGCTCTCGGGAAGGCAGCTTTGGAGGCGGCGCTGACCGGGGTGGAGCTGGAGGGGGTCTCCCTTAAGAAAAAGCACATACCGGGATATCCGGCCGGCGTTATTTTGGAGCAGATTAAGGACGAGAACATCGACCTGGTAGTTATGGGCAGCCACGGCCACGGGCCCTTTGCCGGGGCGGTCATAGGAAGTGTAAGCCAACGGGTGCTGGCCCATGCCCCGTGTCCCGTACTAATTGTTAAGTGATAAAACAACAGGCAAAATGAGTCAGACGGGGCGGTTCCCGCTGACTCATTTTTATTTCGTCGATAATCCGTTTAAGGCCGATTTAAACTGGGAAAAGTAAATTTAGACAACTACCGGAGGAGGCTTTTTACTTTGGACCAGGAGCAGTTGATGCTTTTTAAGCGGCGGCTCGAGGAGGCGCGCCACGACTACGCCAATCTGGCTGAAGCCATCACCCATCAGGGTTCCCTGCGGGACGAGGTGGCGGAACTCTCTGTGGCGGACAACCACCCGGCTGATGTAGGGACGGAAGTATTCGAGCGGAGCAAAGATATCGGCCTGCGGGAAAACGCTTTGATCCAGCTAGCGAAAATCGATGAGGCTCTGGGTAAAATCGAAGCAGGCACATATGGCAGGTGTGATGTTTGCGGTAAGGAGATTCCCGCAGCCAGGCTTGAGGCCCTGCCTCAGACCACTCTGTGTTTGGCATGCAAGAACAGGGACGAGGGCCATGAAGTCCAGCGGGTGAGGCCCGTGGAAGAGGAGACACTTTGGCCGCCATTCGGCCGAACTTTCCATGACCTGACCAAGGACAACGCCTTTGACGGGGAGGATGCTTGGCAGGCCGTAGCACGCTATGGCACGGCGGAGAGCCCTTCCGATGTGACTGAAGCTGATGACTATACCGATACCTATGTAGACAGCGAAGAGATTATTGGCGCGGTGCAGGATACAGTGGAGGATACTCCCTATGAGAATGACCCCGGCAGGCCGAATGTGTACCACTACAGCACCAGACACGGCCGCCGCCGCTAGCAGGCCGTTGAAACACTTCGCCTGGCTTTGTCGCCGGTGCCGCCCCCATCCTCACCGTACGTTTAGTACGCCTCCGGTGGGGGCAGCACCGGCTTCGCGCCATGCTCGTGTTTGAACGGCCCTGTTTGGGGTCGCCGTTGAAACACTTCGCCTGGCTTTGTCGCCTTCCCTACCGGCATCCTCAACGTACGTTTAGTACGCCTCCGGTGCCGGTAGGGAAGGCTTCGCGCCATACTCGCGTTTGAACGGCCCTGTCCGGGGTCGCCGTTGAAAGTGAGTCAACTGGGGACGGTTCTTGACTGACTCATTTTGGTGGGTGGGGTGACCCTGACGGGATATGGGAACCTTTCGAAGGAATCTTGCCGGGGTGGTTTTTGACACTCTTTGTAGCACGTGAGAAGGGCATTTCTTTTGGGCCGGGCCTTCGGAGCTGGTTCCTTGAAGGGCTTGGGGCTTTGTGTTAAGATAGGGGAGAAATCTGGGCTGCACTTGGAGGACGGTAATGGGTTTTTTGATTGCGCTGGCTGTGGTTTTGTTGGACCAGGGCACAAAGTTTCTGGTTCAGAGCAGAATGGTAGAGGGTATGTCTGTTCCAGTGATTCCGCACTTTTTTTATTTGACCTACATCAAGAATCCGGGAGCGGCTTTTGGCATGCTGGCTTACCGGACTCAATTCTTTGTGGTGATTTCTCTCCTCGTTGTAGGGGTTATCGCCTATTACTATCCTAAGGTGCCCCGTGAATGGGGGCTGCTGCGGGCTGCCTTGGCCATGCAGGCCGGCGGGGCCCTGGGCAACATGGTCGACAGGATTCGGTACGGCCGTGTGGTTGACTTTCTGGATTTCCACGTATGGTCTTATATCTTCAATGTGGCTGATGCAGCTATTACTATAGGCTCGGTGATTCTGGCTTTTTACTTTATTGCCGGCAGCAAAAATGAAAAAGAGGTTAGCCCGGGTGAAGGGCAGCAAAGCGAGGGTTAGAGGTTGGAAGAATCGGATCTTTTTCTGGAAGGGGAGGAACCGGAGCGGGAAGCGGTACACCGTTTCACTGTCCCCCTGGATTCTGCCGGTTCCCGCTTGGACGTGTTTGTAACCGAAAACCTGGCAGAACATACCCGCTCCTATATCCAGAAACTGATTGAAGAGGGCCGGGTAGAGGTGAGCGGGCGCCTGGCGGTGAAGGCTAACCTGCGCCTGGCCGCCGGTCAGGAAATTGTTGTGCGAATTCCGCCGCCGGCAGAACTCGAGCTGGAGGCCGAAGATATTCCCTTGGACATAGTGTTTGAAGATGATTATCTGCTGGTGGTGAACAAGCCTCAGGGTATGGTGGTTCACCCCGCGGCTGGTAATTACAGCGGCACACTGGTGAATGCCTTGCTCTACCACTGCCACGATCTTTCCGGCATTAACGGGGTGGCTCGGCCGGGTATAGTCCACCGCATTGACAAGGACACTTCCGGCCTGTTAGTGGTGGCCAAAACGGACCAGGCCCATTCAGGGTTGGCCGAACAAATTAAGTCTCACACCATGCCCAGGCGCTATTTGGCACTGCTTCAAGGGGTGATGCCCGAGCCGGGTGGGACGGTAGACGCACCCATCGGCCGGGACCCCAAAGACCGCAAAAAAATGGCAGTGGTTCACGTCAACTCCAAGCCTGCCATAACCCACTATACGGTACGGGAGCGTTTTTGGGAACATACCTACGCGGAATGCAGGCTGGAGACTGGCAGGACGCATCAAATCAGGGTTCACATGGCCTATATCAGTCACTCTGTGCTGGGAGACCCTCTCTATGGTCCCCACAAAAACAAATTTGGGCTGGAGGGCCAGGCTCTCCATGCCGCCCTGCTTGGTTTCGTCCACCCGGCCAGCGGGGAAGTGATGGAGTTTACTGCCCCTCTGCCCGGGTATTTTCAGCACCTCCTGGCAGAGCTGCGGCAGGGTGAGAAACGTTAAGCCGCAGGAAACAATAATAGGTGGGAAATTCCCGCACAAGTGGGTATTGGCGGCGTAAGCGCGTGCACACTGCGTTGAACGCTTTGAGGAATTGGTAAGTCATTGTTGAATAGAGGTAAGGAACTGAACAGCCGTACTAGGACGTCAGAACCGTCCCCGTGTCCTAGTCAAGCAGGTGAAGACAGGAAAAGATGCCGTCTCAAGTGTGAACTGGGACGGCATCTTGTCTGGGGAACCAACTTTGCTTTTTAGCTGTTGGAAGCTCCGGAGGCGGTGGAACCAGTTGTACTGCTAGAACCGGAATTACTGCCCGATTGGCTGGAAGGGGCTGTGCTGCCGGGGTTGGTGTTAGCCTGGCCTAAGTCCTGGCTGATCTTTTGCAAGTCGGCAAGGATTTTTTGGTAAATATTAATGCGGTTTTGAATGTCGGACTGGATTTTTTGCAGGTCGGCGGCCATGGCCTGGGTGTTGCCGGCTTTGTTGTCGGATTGGAACTGCTGCCAGTCTGTTTTGGCGGTTTGGGCGGTCTGGAGGGCGCTTTGGATGTCATCCTGCATGGGAAGCATGTCGTTCAGGGCTGCTAGGAGAGCGGTGTAATTTTTTGCTTGGCGGTCAGATTTGATCTGCTGGCGGATGGTCTGTCTTAGGCTCAGAATCTGCTGCCGTAATTGTTTGTCCTGGGCCTGAAGCTGGCGGATGGGCCCCATGTACTGCTGGAGATCCTGGGCTTTCTGCAGGCGCAGGATTTCCTTCTGGATTCGATCTTTGGCCCGTTCAGCCCGGTTGGCCGGAGGCTGGGCGCCAGGCTGAGCAGGCTGGACTGTTGCGGGTGTGGTGGAGCCGGAGGATTGGGTATCGGCTAAGGCCGGGATGGAAAAACTGAGAATAAAACTGGCTGCCAGGGCGGCAGCAACAAACTTATGGACTTTTCGCATGATTGACATTCTCCTTCCGGTTATTACATGTTCGTCCCTTATGTTAGTGGAGTGTTAGAGTTGGCCCATGCTCTTGTCGAGAGCGTCCAGGGACTGGTCCAGGCTGTTGAGGTTTTTGTCAATTTGGCTGTTGATCTCGGTCTGGCCTTTGGAGGTCTTAATATCAATGCTTTTCAGCTGCTGCGGCGAGCTGATCAGGTTTTTGCCCGCCGAACCGTTCGTGGCCGGAGCTGAACTGGCGGTCGCCGAAGTTGAACTGGCGGTGGTGCTGGGCTGGGTGCCGCAGCCGCTCAGAGCTATGGCTAGCGTTGCAATGGCGATACCGGTGAGCAAAACCTGGGTGAATTTTCGTTGCAAAGGGGTCGCCTCCTTTCGTGCGTATTTGTTTGGTACGTTTTAACTATAACCGGGATAATTAAACTAGCTGCAACCGAATTTTAAACAATTCTTAAACTGGAAAATAGTTTTTCGGCCAGATAATTGGCAGGCTGTCAGCATTTTTTACAGAACCTATTAATATATGGAAAATGATTTCAGCGTTTTGTTGACTTTTGCGGTTTAGTTTGGTAATGTGGTTATGACATAAACATAGGTTTGTTCATGCCCTGGACCTTTAAATTTAGTCCCGTGAGGCTGGTAAGGTATGCAGAGGGTTGATTTTTCTGCCTGCTTACTTGCGTACGCAGGTTTTTTGATCTCTTGGCTTGAGTTTAAAACTGGTTTAGGAGGGACTTTACATGAAACTGGTTGAGAAAAATCAGATCATGGACCCGGATGGGATGCGCAGAGCCATTACCCGCATTGCCCACGAGATTATTGAAAAAAACAAGGGAACAGACGGGCTTGTCCTGGTGGGTGTCCGGCGGCGGGGAGTCCCTCTGGCAGTGAGGCTGCAGGCTCAGATCAATGAGATTGAAGGAGTGAACCTGCCCTTGGGAATTTTGGACATCACCCTGTACCGGGATGACCTGACTACCTTGGACCACCAGCCTGTTGTACACCGAACCGAGGTGCCTTTCAGTATTCAAGGCAAAAAAGTGGTACTGGTCGATGACGTGCTGTATACGGGGAGGACAGCGCGGGCGGCGCTGGATGCTATCATCGACCTGGGCAGGCCGCAGCAAATTCAGCTGGCTGTCCTGGTGGACCGGGGACACAGGGAACTGCCGATCCGGGCCGACTACGTAGGCAAAAACCTTCCTACCTCCAGCAAAGAGGTAGTATCAGTGAGGGTAATGGAAATTGACCAGGAGGACAGGGTAGTCCTCAACGAAATCAGCGATTAGTCAGTGTACCTTTAAATCCGGTCCCGTGAGGCCGGCAAGGGACAGTGGGCCTGATTTGTTATGATGATTAGGACCTTCTCTTGCACGGCGAGAGAAGGTCTTTTTGCATTATTCAGCCGGGACAGGGGTAATGTAAGTAGTTAGGAGGCGAACAACATGTGGAAGCGAAAAGATCTCCTGGGCATTAAGGAGCTGTCGGCCGACGAGATCAATCAGATTCTGGACCAGGCCGTACCCATGAAGGACATTATCAAACGGGATATCAAAAAGGTGCCAACCTTGCGCGGCAAATCAGTAATCAACCTTTTCTACGAGCCCAGTACCAGGACCCGCACCTCCTTTGAACTGGCGGGCAAATACTTGAGTGCGGATACGGTAAACATCGCTGTTAGCACCAGTTCAGTGGTCAAGGGGGAAACCCTGATTGACACAGGCAAGACTATCGATGTTATGGGAGCCGATGTAGTGGTAATCCGCCACCAGGCTTCCGGAGCGCCCCACCTTCTTGCCAAGCACATCAAAGCCAAGGTGATCAACGCCGGGGACGGCGCCCATGAGCACCCAACCCAGGCTCTGCTGGACCTGTTCACAATCAAGGAAGCCAAGGGAAGCATTGAAGGTTTGACGGTCACTATCCTGGGTGATATTCTGCACAGCAGGGTTGCCCGCTCCAACATCTGGGGCCTGAAAAAACTTGGCGCCAAAGTCAGGGTGGCAGGACCCAGTACCCTGATGCCGCCCGGCCTGGGGGATTGGGGAGTGGAAGTCTATCACAGGGTGGAGGACGCACTGGAAGGGGCCGATGTGGTCAACGTGCTGCGCCTCCAGCTGGAGCGGCAGCAGAAGGGGCTTTTCCCCACCATCCGGGAATATGCCCGGCAGTGGGGGCTCAACAGCCGGCGGGTATCTCTGGCCAAACCTGGAGCGATGGTACTGCACCCCGGTCCCATGAACCGGGGAGTCGAAATAAGCCCGGAAGTGGCTGACGGGCTGCAGTCTGTGATTACTGAACAGGTCACAAACGGGGTGGCGGTGCGGATGGCCATACTTTATCTGATGACAGGAGGAGGAGTATCCGATGTTCCTCGTTAAGGGCGGGATGTTAGTCGATCCCGCCGCCGGTATCAAGGCGGTGCGGGATATTTTGCTCCAGGACGGCAAGGTGGTGGAAATTGGCGAACACCTGGAAAGACCGGAAGGGGCTGAAGTATACGATGCAACAGGCAAACTGGTCACCCCTGGCCTAATCGATATGCACGTGCACCTGCGGGAGCCTGGCCTGGAGGCCAAAGAAACTATCGCCAGCGGCACCAGGGCGGCGGCCATGGGGGGCTTTACCTCTGTGTGCTGCATGCCGAACACCAACCCGGTGACGGACAGCCTGGCTTTGGTGGAAGCAGTCCAGGCTATCTCCAAGCGGGACGGCGCAGTGAGGGTTTTCCCCATTGGTGCCATTACCAAGGGTTCTCAGGGCCAGGAACTGGCGGAAATCGGAGACATGGCCCAGGCTGGAGTCAGGGCTGTTTCCGATGACGGCAAACCGGTGGCCCGGGCGGAAATCATGCGCCTGGCACTGGAGTATGCCAAGATGTTTGAAGTTACCGTTGTGTCACATTGCGAAGAGCAAAGCCTGGCCGGGGACGGGGTTATGCACTACGGTCCCATGTCAGCCATGCTGGGTCTTAAAGGGATTCCGGCGGCGGCGGAAGAGGTTATGGTGGCCCGGGATATCATCCTGGCTGAGGCTGCCGGGGCCAAGTTACACATAGCACATATCAGCACCAGGGGTTCGCTGGAACTGGTCAGGGCCGCCAAGGCCCGCGGGGTAAACGTGAGCTGCGAAGTAACTCCCCACCACTTAAGCCTCAGCGATGAGGCGGTCTCCGGCTACTCTACTTCGACTAAGGTCAACCCGCCCCTGCGCTCCTGGGACCATGTCTCGGCTTTGCGCCAGGGGTTGGCGGATGGGACCATTGACTGTATCGCCACGGACCACGCCCCCCACACCATAGAGGAGAAAGCTGTGGAGTTTGGGGCCGCGCCCTTCGGCCTGGTAGGCCTGGAAACGGCAGTGCCTTTGATCATGGAACTGGTGAGAAACAAGGAGTTGGATATAGAAAGGGCCGTTGCGGCTCTAAGCTCGAATCCGGCCCGGGTTTTTGGCTTGCCAGGGGGAACCCTGCAGCCAGGCAGCCCCGCCGACCTGACCGTAATCGACCCGGACCTGGAACTGGTGCTTAAGCCGGAAGACCTCAGGTCCCAGGGCAAAAACTCACCCTTCCTGGGCACTGAACTTAAAGGCTTCCCGGTCCTGACCATGGTAGAGGGCCAGGTGGTAATGCGCGAGCGAAACCTCCTCGCAGACTAGGACAAAGGGGACGGTTCTTGCTGTCCTAGCGAGTGTCAAGGGGATGGTGTCACGGGGACTGTCCCCATGACAACCCAGAAGTCAGAAGTCTGAGTAGGCCTTAGGGTCGCTGGGGTGAGGTGAATGCAGGGATTCAGGGTTCAGAACATAGCCCTGATGCCGCGCTGCGGCATCAGGGGGGAAAGCGTGGTGTCAGGGGGACTGTCCCCTTGACACTCTGGGACGGCCGCGGCATGTCTTAATGCTTAAGCCATTCTGACTCCTGACTCCTGAATTCTGAATTCTCACTTCAACGAACATCCAACAATTTGAGGAATCCGAGGAAGTGGGGAACAGAGATGATTCTTTATTTGGTGCTGGAAGACGGCAGCGTTTTTCCCGGCCGCGCTTTCGGGGCTCTGGCAGAGACCACAGGGGAAGTGGTGTTCAATACCGGCATGACCGGGTATCAGGAAATCCTGACCGACCCTTCCTACTGTGGGCAGATCGTGACCCTGACCTATCCCTTGATAGGCAATTATGGCACCAACGCTGAGGACTTGGAGTCCCCCAAGCCTGCCTGCCAGGCCTTGGTGGTGCGGGAAATATGTTCTGTGCCCGGCAATTGGCGCCAGGATGAAAGCGTGGATGAATTTTGCAGCCGCAGCGGCATTGCCGGCATCTGCGGCGTGGATACCAGGGCTTTGACCCGGCACCTGCGTCACAGGGGCACGATGCGGGGTATACTAACTAATGATTTGGAGCGGGGCACCAGGTGGGCGGCGGAGGTCCAGGCCGGCACTGAACCTGTGCTGCCGGCGGGCCTGGTGGAAAAGGTAAGCACCAAGGAAACCTACCACATTCCCGGTCAGGGGCCCTTGCTGGCGGTACTGGACTTTGGCATCAAGCAAAATATCCTGCGCACTGCCCATGAGCAGGGCTGCCGTCTGGCGGTTCTGCCAGCCTGGGTCAAGCCGGAGGAAATCCTGGCCCTAAAGCCCCAGGGCTTGCTCCTCTCCAATGGGCCGGGGGACCCTAAGAACGTGCCATATGCCATCGAAACTATCCGGGCTTTGCTGGGAAGTTTGCCGGTATTTGGCATATGCCTGGGCCACCAGCTTCTAGCTCTGGCCCTGGGAGCGGACACTTACAAACTCAGCTTCGGCCACCGCGGCGGCAATCACCCGGTACAGGACCTGCAAACCGGACGTGTTTACATCACTTCCCAGAACCACGGCTACGCCGTAGCTGACGAGTCTCTGCAGGGCCTGCCCTTGGAAGTGACTCACCGCAACCTGAACGATAATACGGTGGAGGGCCTGCGCCACCGGGAACTGCCGGTTTTCTCGGTCCAGTACCACCCGGAAGCTGCCCCAGGTCCCCACGACAGTGAATACCTCTTCGGCGAGTTCTTTAAACTCTTTTAAGGGAGGCAAGCCATATGCCCAAGAACCCAACCCTCAACAAAGTCATGGTGATTGGTTCCGGCCCTATCATCATCGGTCAGGCGGCCGAATTCGACTACGCCGGGACTCAGGCCTGCCGGGCCCTGAAAGAGGAAGGAATCCGGGTGGTCCTGGTGAACAGCAACCCGGCCACCATTATGACGGACGCCAACATCGCCGAACGGGTGTATATCGAACCCTTAACACCTGAATTTGTTGCGAAAATCATCCGTCAGGAAAAGCCCCAGGGGCTTTTGCCTACCCTGGGAGGCCAGGTCGGCTTAAACATAGCTTTAAAACTGGCAGAAGAGGGAGTGCTGGAGGCCGAAGGAGTCACCCTGTTGGGCACGCCCCTGGAAGCCATCAAGAAGGCGGAAGACCGGGAATTGTTCCGCGACATGATGGTAAAGATTGGCGAGCCGGTACCCGAGAGTGTAATTGTCTCTGATGTCGATAAAGCCCTGGAGTTTGCCCGGGAAATAGGCTTCCCGCTCATCGTGCGTCCTGCCTACACTCTGGGTGGTACCGGGGGCGGCATCGCCAATAACGAGGCTGAACTGGCGGAAATATCCAAACGGGGACTCAAGGCCAGTATCATCAGCCAAATCCTGGTGGAACGCAGTGTAGCCGGCTGGAAGGAAATCGAGTATGAGGTGATGCGGGACGGCGCCGACAACTGCATTACAGTCTGCAACATGGAAAACCTCGACCCGGTAGGCATCCATACGGGGGACAGCATCGTGGTGGCTCCCTCCCAGACCCTATCGGACAAGGAATACCAGATGCTGCGCCGGGCTTCCATTAATATTATCCGGGCTTTGGGCATTCAGGGCGGCTGTAACGTCCAGTATGCCCTGGATCCGAAATCGTTCAAGTACTATGTGATAGAGGTTAACCCGCGGGTGAGCCGCTCCAGCGCTCTGGCCTCCAAGGCTACAGGCTACCCTATAGCCAAGGTGGCCAGTAAGATTGCCATCGGCTATACTCTGGCGGAAATCCGCAACGTAGTGACTCAGAAGACCTCGGCCTGCTTCGAGCCTGCCCTGGACTATGTGGTGTTAAAGATTCCCCGCTGGCCCTTCGATAAGTTTGCTTCGGGCAACCGCATCCTGGGCACCCAAATGAAAGCTACCGGGGAAGTGATGGCCCTGGGCAGAACTTTTGAAAGCGGCCTGCTCAAAGCTGTGCGTTCCCTGGAAATCGGCGCCTACGGCCTCATTCTGCCCGCCAACCGGGAACTCCCGGATGCGGACCTACGGGACAAGCTTGTCACTGCCGACGATCAGCATTTATTTTACATAGCAGAAGGGTTCCGCCGTGGTTGGTCCCCGCTGGAACTGGAGAAGCTGACCCAATGGAACCCGTTTTTCCTGGCCAAGATCAACAACATTGTGGATATGATCAGAAGGTTGGCGGAAGAAGGAGCAAGCGAGGAGTTCAAAGCCCTGGTCCGGGAAGAGAAGATTTGGCAGGATGAAATCTACGACAATTTTTACTCCCTGCTGATTGAAGCCAAGGACCTGGGACTGTCGGACCGGGAGATAGCCCTCAGCCTGGGAATCAAAGAGGAAGAGGTAGAAAGGGTGCGGAAAAAAACCGGCATCAGGCCGGTCTACAAGATGGTGGACACCTGCGCCGCCGAGTTTGAAGCGGCCACACCCTACTACTACTCCAGTTACGACCGGGAGGACGAGGTGAAAGTCACCTCCCGGCCGAAAGTGGTCGTCCTGGGTTCCGGACCCATCCGCATCGGGCAGGGAATCGAATTCGACTACTGTTCGGTTCACTCAGTGTGGTCCCTGCGGGAGCAGGGCTATGAGTCCATCATCATCAACAACAACCCTGAGACCGTGAGCACCGACTTCGATACTTCGGACCGGCTCTATTTCGAACCCCTGGTGCCGGAAGATGTGGTTCATATCCTGGAGAAAGAAAGACCAGAGGGAGTAATCGTCCAATTCGGCGGCCAGACCGCCATCAACCTGGCTTTGCCCCTGGCCCGGCGGGGATTCAAGATCCTGGGCACGGCGGTGGAAGACATCGACCGGGCCGAGGACCGGGAAAAATTTGACACTCTCCTGGAGGAACTGGAGATTCCCAGGCCCGCTGGGGGCACAGTATATACTGTACGGGATGCTCAGAAGGTAGCGGAGGATCTGGGCTTCCCCGTCCTGGTGCGGCCTTCCTACGTACTTGGCGGCCGGGCCATGGAGATTGTGTACAACCAGGAGGACCTGGTGAATTATATGACCACTGCCGTTCAGGTAACGCCGGAGCACCCGGTGCTGGTGGACAAATACCTGCTGGGTATGGAAATCGAAGTAGACGGTATCGCTGACGGCGAGACTGTATTTATCCCGGGCATCATGGAGCATATCGAGCGGGCCGGAGTGCATTCCGGGGACTCCATCGCGGTGTACCCGCCCCAGAACCTGACGCCCAAGGCCTACGGGCAGATCGAGGACTACACCATGAAGCTGGCCCGGGCCCTTAAGGTAAAGGGCCTGCTGAACATCCAGTATGTGCTCTACGAGGAGCAGATCTATGTAATTGAAGTTAACCCACGTTCCAGCCGTACCGTACCCTACCTGAGCAAAATAACCGGGGTGCCCATGGTAAACATCGCCACTCAGGTGATTATGGGCAAAACCCTGAAGGAGATGGGCTTTAGGAGCGGGGTAGGCCCGAGCCCGCAGTTTGTAGCGGTCAAGGCCCCGGTCTTTTCCTTTGCCAAGCTCTTGGAAGTGGACACTTCCCTGGGACCTGAAATGAAGTCGACCGGTGAAGTCATGGGCATCGACAGCACTTACGCCAAGGCCTTATACAAGGCGCTGGTCTCGTCTGGCTCCCAGGTGGAGCCCTATGGCAACCTCCTGATTACGGTGGCGGATAAGGACAAGAACGAGGCTGTGGCGGTAAGCCGGCGCTTTGCAGCCCTGGGCTATCACCTCTATGCCACAGGAGGGACCGCCCGTTATTTGCGCGAGCATGGACTTCAGGTACAGTCGGTGCAGAAAATCCAGGAGGGCTCGCAGGAAATCGTAGAAATGATCAAAAAGGGCAGTCTGGGACTGGTTATCAATACCTTGACCCGGGGCAAGCGGCCCGAAAGCGATGGTTTCCTGATCAGGCGATCGGCGGTGGACCACGGGGTACC
>JAJYNB010000386.1 GCA_021786555.1 Bacillota bacterium
GTACCTATTGTTGGTTGGTTTATCATCCTGCCCCTGGGGGACCTTGCTGTCCTGGTGCTGGCTATATTGGGCATCATCAGAGCGGCCAACGGTCAGATGGTCCCCCTTCCCCTGATTGGCGGTTTCAAGATCCTGAAATGACAGTAGAACCCCTGGCCGGCGCCAGGGGTTCCTTCTTTTTTGTGCTGCTCTATGCCTTACCCGCCCAGTCTCAGCCCGCTTCCTACATTACCAAAAAATGCTCAATTTCAGACAAATCAGCAGTATAATGAGGCTGGGGCAACAAACAGAATTCAGAAGTCAGAATAATTGAGCAAGTTATTGACTGTAAAAATGAGTCAGTCTACGAGAACGTTTTGCTATCTCGAATTATTCTGACTCCTGACTACTGACTCCTGAATTCTAACTGCCTGAATAGCAACCTTTTATCAGATATTGCCATGTCACTACGTCTATATACTTTAGAAGTGTGGAGAGGAGGTTTGGCTGGCAGTGCCAATTGATTCTTCTTTTGATGAAGTTTATGATCAGATTTTTATGCCGGTTTACCACTTTGTCAGACTGAGGATCCCCTCAGGCGATGTCGATGACGTCACTGCGGAAGTGATTGCCAAGGTGTGGCGCGCTTTGCCCCGTTTCGAGGAGAAAAGCTCGCTTAAGACCTGGGCCTTGCGCATTGCTTATCATC
The DNA here is from genome assembly GCA_021786555.1 of Bacillota bacterium. Lineage (GTDB taxonomy): Bacteria > Bacillota > Desulfitobacteriia > Desulfitobacteriales > JAJXUE01 > JAJZPO01. The sequence continues at coordinate 689 of JAJYNB010000386.1, forward strand.
AGGTAGCAGATTATTACCGCTCGCAGAAACTCAGGCCGACGGTACAACTTCAGGAAAACCTGGCCGAAAGCAAAACAGAAAATGACCATAGTGAAAAGGTGGTAACCTTGCTTTCAGTCAGCCAAACCTTGGCCAAAATGCCTGAACCGCAAGTAGCTGTGATCCAGCTTAGGCTGGTGGAAAACTTTAGCGCCGCAGAGACAGGTAAAATCCTCGGCATGACCCAAAAAGCAGTGGACAGTCTCCTGTACAGGGCCAAAAAGAGCTTCCGCAAAATCTATGCCTTGGAGAGCGCAGGAGGTAATAGCCGATGACAAAGCAAGACGAGCTTTTGCGGTTGTGGGAACAGGACGGTGACCTGGAACTTATGAAAAAATTTTTTAACAGTCTGGATGGAAGCATAGAAAAGGAACGAATTAAACAAATAGCGCTGGCTAAACTGGCCCAGGACGGGCCCCGGGACACCGCTGCCCAAACCGGAACAAGTTCTCCGGATGAGTTTTATCCCTACAAGGAGCGAGTAAGCCTGCTGGCCAGGATCAAAGGAGCTTGGCAGAATTCCTGGCGGCGTTGGGGCTGGAAAATGGCCCTGCCGGTAGCGGCCGTTGTTCTCGTGGCCGTCATTGGCCAGGCAGGTCTGTCCGGACTGGGCGAAAAGAGGACTTCTCCTGTAGCTCAGAAGGCAGCTATGAATCTAAGAGCGCCCAATAACCAGGCAAGCGGGAACCCAGCCGGCTCTGCGGACAGCGGCAGCACAGGCCTTCACAGCGCGTATTCCTCAGCGGCAGCAGCGCCACCTACCGGATTTAGCGGCCAGGCTTCGTCAGTCAATGGAGTGCAGGCCAAGGACAAGGCCCAGGCTATAGTTCCACCGGTACCACCGACAGCCCCCCCTGCCGACCCCAGCCTGCCCAGAAAAATTACCCGCAATATGAGCGCCACACTCCAAGTGGAGAACATTCAAACTGCGGTAGACAAGTTAAACAGCCTGGCCCAAACCCTTGGCGGCTATACAGTAGATTCCCAGCTGGATAACCAGCAGGATAACTCCAATGCCGTTGCCCATGTGACTTTCAAAATCCCGGCAGACAAGTTTGAAGGTGTGCGAAGCAGCTTGGCCGGAATCGGCAAAGTGCTTTACCAGCACATCTCGGCCGACGACATCACCAATCAGTATTATGACGCGGATACCAGGCTGAAAAATTGGCAGGCAGAAGAACAGCGCTATCTTGAGATTTTGAACCAGGCCAAAAGCGTGAGTGACATCCTCAATGTGGAAAATTCCTTGAGCAATATCCGCATGCAGATTGAACAGCTCAAGGGGCAGCTCAAACTTTGGGACCATGACGTTGCTTACTCAACCATCCAGCTGCAGCTGCAGACGAAACCTAATCCGGTTCGAGTGGATGAGCCTTGGCAGCCCATCTCCTGGCAAACAACCTGGCAGGCCGCCAAAAACGCCGTGCTCAAGACCATCAGTGCGAGCTGGAATTTCCTTAATTATCTGCTGGTGGGACTTGGCTATGCGCTGCCTTTTGTAATCTTGGGAGGCGCAGGATATTTGGGCTACCGCCAATATCACAAGAAAAAAGGCTAGACTAGGACTTTCAGGAAAAACGCTACTCAGAAGACATAGCTGCTTCAGGGAAGATGAACCTTTCTTCTTCCTCAAAATACTTTCCTAAGCAACGATAAAGGCCCTGTTACCCGCGTAGAGTAACAGGGCCTTTGCTATTCACCGCATTCAGCTAAAACATCAGTTTCTGTTTGCGCAGATTTACGTTTATCACCAGGCCAATAGCCAGGAGGTTGCTCCACATGGCGCTCCCGCCGTAGCTTATCAGAGGGAGGGGGATACCGGTAACCGGCATGATGCCTGAAGTCATCCCCACATTCACCAGGATGTGGAAAGCCATCATGGCCACCACACCCGTAACTATCAACGCCCCAAACTGGTCTTGGGCATTCATGGCTATCCCCACTCCGCGCACGAGCAAGATAAAAAACAGGAACAGCAAGGTAACGGACCCGATAAAACCAAACTCCTCACCTACGATGGAGAAGACGAAATCCGTGTGGTGCTCAGGCAGAAAGTTCAGCTGGCCTTGGGTACCCTCCCGGTACCCTTTGCCCCACATGCCGCCTGAACCGATAGCCACCATGGACTGCATGACCTGGTACGCATCCCCCCGTATATCCATATCCTTGCCGGCAGCGGGCTGCAAAAATGTAGTCACCCGGCTGATCTGGTAATCTTGCAGAGGAATGGGCAAACCAAACTTGGTGTGGGCAAAAATCGCTCCGGCAAACAAAACAAAAGCAATCACAAATACGGCAGCAAACTTCCAAGGGTTCGCCCCACCCACCAGCATAACTCCGATCATGATAGCCAAAAACACCAAACCCGTACCCAAATCAGGCTGCTTAATGACCAGCGCCATCGGAATTCCAATGTAGATGAAGGCGGGGATGAAGTCCCGGAACCTTTTCAGCTTGCCCTTACGTTTCGCCACAAAGTCCGCGAAACAGATAATAATCAGTATTTTAGCAAATTCCGACGGCTGGATACTGAAGGACCCTATAACCTGGATCCAACGGGAGGCGCCTTTAGCCACGTTGCCGAACAGCAGAACGGCAACCAGAATAGCCAGGTTGAAACCGTACAGCCACCAGGAGAGTTTCCGGAAAACCTGGTAGTCTATCGCGGTCAAACCAAGTAACAGCACTATGCCGCTGGCAATCCAAAGCATCTGCTGCTTCAGGTAAAAGTAAGGATGGGTGCTCACCAGACTGATTGAGGCCGTGCTCATTATCAACAAACTGCCGCCAAGGAGTAAGATTACCACAAAAATAAACAGGTAGTCCAAATTGCGTACCATTCTCTTGTCAAACATTAACTACCTCCCACAACTGGGGTTTCGACAACTTTCTCATTAGATAATTATAAACCCCTTACAAAAGCCCCGTAAACAGGAAAAAAACGCCTCGCGGCGTAAATTTTCAGAGACGGGCAAGAAACAACAAAGACCGTCCCCAGGTGACTCGAGCTACTCTCAGTGACCCCAAATAGAGGCCGTTCAAAAACACTTATATAGGGGTCCCCACAAAATCTGGGCCCGCTAGACCGGCAAGAGGATTTTGTAGGGCTAAGGTCCGACCCTACCGGCACCGGAGGCGTACTAAACGTACGTTGAGGATGCCGGTTGGGTCGGCGGCAAAGCCAGACGAAAAACAAGGGGCCCCCGCAAAATCTCAACCTAAAAGACAACCCCAGGATTTTGTGGGGTAGTTCAACGGCCTCCGGCAGCGCTGGGGGCGCCGGAGGCATAATTCCGCTTCATCTTCAGCACCGGAATGTTGGCCACCAGGGCTACTGAATTGTCCTCTTGATTGAGGTTGACTTCCAGGGCAGCCTGGTCAATCTCCATATACTCCGAGATAACTCTGATCAAATCCTCTTTAAGGGCGTTCAACATGTGCGGAGACACATTGGCCCGGTCATGCACCAGGACCAGCCGTAATCTCTCTGTGGCCACCGTCTTGGAGTTAGAGCTTTCTTTGCCAAACATGCGGTTAATGAAATCAAACATCAACCTTCCTCCTTTCTCCAATCGAACTCCCCGCTTATCTAATGCCAATAAGCTTTTTCAGCTTATCCACAAATCGATCGGATTCTTCCAGGTTCATCAAGGGCACATCTTCACCGCTTATCCTCTTGACTATATTGCGGTAGGCCTGTCCGGCTTTGGAGGTCATATCGAGCACAGCCGGCTCGCCCCGGTTGGTGGATACCACGATGGCCTCGTCCTCAGGCACAACACCTATAATCTTAATGGCCAGGATATCCTCAGAGTCAAAAATGTTCATCATATCGCCTTTTTTGACCATGGCAGGCCGCAGGCGGTTAATAATCAGCATGGGATCATGGAGCTGCTCCGCTTCCAAGAGACCGATAATCCGGTCAGCATCGCGCACTGCGCTCACCTCCGGATTGGTCACCACAACAGCCCGTTCCGCCCCGGCGATAGCATTTTTAAAGCCCTGTTCGATGCCCGCCGGGCAGTCGATAATTACATAATCAAACTCCTGCTTGAGATTGCCCACCAGTTCTTTCATTTGGGACGTGCTCACCGCGTTTTTGTCCTTGGTTTGGGCCGCTGGCAGCAGGAACGAGTTTTCAAACCTTTTGTCCTTGATCAAAGCCTGTTTCAAGCGGCAGTTGCCGTTGGCAACATCTACAATGTCATATACAATCCGGTTTTCCAGGCCCATAACCACATCGAGGTTGCGAAGTCCGATATCTGTGTCGACCATTACCACCTTGTAGCCCAAAGCCGCCAACCCGGTCCCGATGTTGGCCGTGGTAGTGGTCTTGCCGACCCCGCCTTTGCCGGAAGTAATTACAATAACTTCTCCCATACTATCCGTTTCCTCCTTTTACCCTACCCTAACGAGCACGGGCCTGCCGCTCGCTGGGGACATAGCTTTCAATCGTCACGATACCGTTCTTGATACGGGCAATCTCCGGTACATCAGGCTCTTCCGTATCATTATCCGGAGCTCTGGTTATCTGTTCGGCAATCCTTAATTGAGTGGGCTTAAGGCGCAGCGCAGTGACAATCGAGCCCTGATTGCCGGTTGCGCCGGCATGGACCACTCCCCTCAGAGCGCCCATCACTATTACATTGCCGCTGGCTACGATTTCTGCTCCGGGGTTCACATCCCCCAATATCACCACGTTACCGTCGTAACTTATGCTCTGGCCTGAACGCAGGGTCCGCTTGATTAGCAGGGTTTGTTCATCCGCATAAGGATGGATTTGTCCCCGCGCGCTTTCCATGGGTTTCAGGGCCATGACCTTCTCCTCTCCGCTCCCGCTGCGCTCGGGCCTGCTCACATTGACCCGTTTCAAGTGTAACTTGTGCAGCTTAAACAAGCTTTCCAATTCTGTAATGTCCTCGGCCGAGATTTCCCGGGGGCCAAAATCACAAATCACCTGGGCTCCGGCCAAAAACTCTTTGGAAGCGGAAAGTTTGGCAGCAATCTTTTGCTTTAAAACCTGAAATTCGATTTGCGGATCCAGGTGAAGAAAGATCCCTTCCCTGCTGCCCTTGATCACTACGGAGTCGTTCGTCATCGATGATCCTTGATCCCTTCAGCTCAGACTTTCTGCCTAAACGGTTATTAGATTCTACAGCGTGAGAATAAATCCCTCCCGGGGGCATATAAAAAACAATGCTTTTTTCCTTGTTTTTTATAGGAAAATACCGCAAATAGATGCTAAAGAAGTCAGAATTCAGGAGTCAGAATTCAGAATCCTTTAAGCTGAATAAAAAGAACAACCTGGACAGCCCTTCCATCCTGTGTCAAGGGTGTGTCAAGGGGACAGTCCCCCTGACACCGCCAAAGAATTCGTCCCGAGCCATTCTGACTCCTGACTCCTGAATTCTGACTCCTCCAAATAGTGTCAAGGGGACAGTCCCCCTGACACCCGAGCTGAGGGACCGTTCTCATTCTGACTCCTGACTCCTGACTCCTGACTCCTGAGCAGTGCCCGCTATTTTATCATTCCATGCTCTTTATAGTACTGCAGGAAGGCTGCGTCGGCCACCTGACCACCGGAACTGTTGCCGTGGATACCATAACCTACAACTGCCGCAAAAGCAATTTGCGGGTTGTCATACGGCGTGAAGGCTACGAACACGCCGTTATACTCTTCTGCCCCAACTGTACCCTTGGAACCCAGCTGGGCTGTACCGGTTTTGGCACCGCCCGTGAACCCGGGAATATTATTGAACACACCGGTGGCGGTACCGGCGACGACCACCTGCCGCATGGCTTCTTTGACGTATTCCAGGTTTTGTGGCGAGATGTCCACCTGGTTAAGCGCTGACGGGTTGTTCTGCAAGACAACCTTGCCGGTATTGGGGTCAGTCACCTTGTCCACCAGGTATGGCTTCATGTGGTGGCCGCCGTTTACGATGGTGGCCACATAATTGGCTAATTGCAGCGCTGAGTATTTGTTGTCCCCCTGGCCGATGGAAGTGTTATAGGTATCATACCACTGCCACTGGGCCTCATACTTGTAGTCCAGGGCGAATTGCGCCAGGATCTGCTGCTTTTGACCCGCAGCCCAGGACTGGATCTGTTTGCGCTGGCTGTCGCTTGTAGCCTGGGCCAGTTTGGCGTCGGTCTGCTGCTGCAGCTTCTGCAGGTCCATGTCCCGGGCCTTCTCCAACCGCGGCCCGTTCAACTGCATCTTCCACGCAGCTGAAGGAGCGGTACCGCTGCTCTCTCCGGGTATGTCAATTCCGGACACGCGTCCCATGCCGAATTCTCTCGCCACCTGGGCCAGGCGCTCCGGATTTGCCTCCATCACCCTTTGGCCCAGGGTTTCAAAGTAATAGTTGATGGACCAGGCCAGGCCCATAAATAGGTTCACGTAGCCTTTGGAGCCCGAATACCATTCGCCCGCTCCTGCATTGGGATGGGAAAGGGAGGACGGACCGTCATAGATTGTCTCAAAAGGACCTACCTTGCCGTCCTGCAGGGCAGCCATGGCTGTAATCATCTTGAAAGTTGAGCCGGGAGCGTAAGCAGACTGAAAAGCCCGGTCCCAAGCCGCCCCTGGGATACCTCCCGGTTGAGTGCCGAAGTACCTTTGGTACACGGTATCGGGTATGTTGCCAGTCAAGTCATTGGGGTTCATGGCCGGCTTGGAAACCATGGCCAGGACTTTACCCGTTTTCACATCGATGATGACCGCTGAGCCTTCCCCGGCTTTGGCTTGGCCTTCATTTTTCTGCAGGTCATTGATCACACTGTCCATCTGGTCGGAAACAACCTTTTGCAAATCCGCATCGACGGTTAGCTGCACCGTCTTGCCCACCACCGGATCCTGCCGCGTCAGCCTGTCTACAGGGCGGGCCTGGTTGTCGACTTCCATCAGTTGGACTCCGTCCTGGCCCCGCAGGTACAAATCATAGGAATTCTCCACACCCATCTGGCCCACCAAATCTCCGGGCTGGTAGGTGTCGGAACTTAATCCGGCCTGCACGGCCCTGTCCTGAAAGCCCTTCAGCTCATTCGAGGTTACTTCCCGCACATAGCCCAGGATATGCCCGGCAACGGTTTGCATCGGATAATACCGGAAAGGCCTGGGCTCCACGGAAATGCCGGGCAGTTCCTGCTGGTGCTCGGCCAAAACCGCCCGCAGCTGCAGCGGAATATTCTCCATCAGCACCACCGGTTCATAACGTTGAAACTGATGCATCTGAACTTTGGACATGATGTCTTCCGCCACCATGTCCACGTTTTCTTTGCCGTTCCCCCAGTAATGCTGAACATAACCCGCCAGGGTTTTTACCACCTGCTTCGGGTCCATGCCCTTGGCACTCTGCAGGTCCAGCCAGTCCAGGGTAATAGCAAACTGGGGCAGGCTGGTAGCCAGAATCCGGCCCTTGTCATCCACGATATCCCCCCTGGGAGCGGGAATGCTGACGTAGCGGAAAGTGTTGCCTTTGGCCTCAGCCACGTACTCGCTCCCCTTGGCGATCTGCAAATTCCACAGCCGGGATACCAGCACAGAAAACACCAGTAAAATTGCGATCCCCAGCATAAAAAGTTTTACTTTTAGAGAACTTCTCTCTTTTTCTTCCATTATCCCCACCACTTGCCTAAGCTAAAGGAATTCAGGAGTCAGGAGTCAGAATTCAGAATTCCTCGAGCAAATACTTCCGCAGGTTTAACCGTTCCACCGGATTTTTCAGCATTCAGCTGTCAGACTTCATGCGGCATCACAGTAGCACTCATGATACCTAAGCTAAAGGAATTCAGGAGTCAGGAGTCAGAATTCAGACTCCCATGCCGCTACGCGGCACCACTGATGAATGAAAATTGGGGCTATACTATTAGTAGGCTGGCGAAGGTAGGTCGACCATTCTTGGTGATGTGATCCCGTAATTCAGACGGACCACAACGACCCGGTGGAGTCACTTGGGGACGGTTCTCCAATGACTCACTTTTGAGTCAATCAGGAACCGTCCCCAGCTGACTCAATTTTGGATGCATGAGAGGTGCCGCAATGCGACATATGTGTCTGACTTGACTCCTGACTCCTGACTCCTGACTCCTGACTTCTGACTCCTGACTCCTAGCATATCACACTGCACAACAATTTTGGCTTGGAAACAGTTCCCTACTGTTCGTGCTTGGGGCGGTAACGCATCCAGCCCCGGGTAAAGGAATGGTAAAACAAGGGATAGGTAAAAGGAACCAGACAAGTATTGTAGATGGCCAGGGGCCAGATAATATTGAAGCCGTTCCCGCTGTCCCAGTTCAGGCCGGCAGCCAAGCCGCTGAACAGGACAATCCCCTGGCTGGCAGCACTGGTGACAAAAACCACCAGCAGAGCGATGAGCAGGTTCTCCTTATAGAGTTTGGTCTCAAACCAGCCTGCCAAAAAACCTGCCGCCAAAAGGGCCAGGGCGTTCATACCTATGAACCTGCCGATGTAAAAGTCCTCCAAAAGCCCCAGGGACAGACCCATGAGGGCCCCTTTACCGGGTCCGTTGGTGAAAGCGAAATAGATCACCAGGAGGAGCACAAAATCCGGTTTGACTCCGGCGATTGCCAAAAAGTTGAACACCGTTGACTGCAGTACCAGGGCAAGCACAAACAAGACGGCCATACCGATATAGCGTCGCATCACTTACCCCCTGTCAGCACCACAAATACTTCTTCCAGGTTGGCGAAATTGACCTGGGGTGTAATGGTGGCCGTCTTCAACAGGCCGCTGGGATCCAGAGTCACTTGCTGTACGGTGCCGATGGGAATATCCTTGGGATAGACTCCTCCCATGCCCGAGGTCAACACCAGGTCACCGGGATTGACTTTGTCCTCTTTCGGCACTTCCATGCTCAAACTGCCGGTTGTGGCCACAGAACCACGCTTATAGTCACCCACCACTATGCCGAAAGAGCCTGCTCCGTTGCTCTGCCGCACCACACCGCTGACCTGGCCCTCCGGGTCCAGGATCAGGATGATTTCTGACGTACTGTCCGTGACTTTTATTACCTTGCCCACCAGCCCAAGGTTCGTAATAACCGGGTCGTCCACTTTGACCCCGTCCTTGGCGCCGCGGTTAATAACTATGGTGTGGTACCAGTTGGATGGATTGCGGTCCACTACAGTTGCTCCCACATAGGGGTCGTTCCAAATGGCCGGAGAATCAAACTTCTTGGCCATGTCTTCATAGCGCATTCCAGCTAGTATCTTCTGCTTTAGTTGATTGTTCTCCCTGGTCAACTCCGCTACCTGAGTTTTCAGGCTCTGGTTTTGCCGGCTCAACTGGTTGAACTGCCACAGGCTGGCGAGACTGTTCCTCACACCCGTTGTAACGGACATAACCCCGCCTTGCAGCGGGGCCAGAGCCTCCCTAAGTAAGTTGCCCGCCGGGTTAGGGAAGTCCGTCCCTGTCCCGGTAAATCTAATGCTGACCAAAGCCAACAAAATTACGAAGAAAACAATCACAGCAGCCAAGGTAAAGCTGATTCTTTTCCTGGCCACTCTTTCCCCTCCACTCTACGTCAACTTTTCTGCATGGCCAACAGCTTTTTCAAGTTCTCCGACGCTTCCAGTACCTTGCCGGTGCCGAGTGCCACACAGTCCAAAGGCTCTTCGGCCAGATGCACCGGCATTCCGGTTTCGTCGCTCACCAGCTTGTCCAAATTCAGAAGAAGGGACCCTCCTCCAGCCATCATGATGCCCCGGTCCATGATATCCGCGGCCAGTTCAGGCGGGGTTTTTTCCAGGCAAACCTTGATGGCTTCCACAATAGCAGCCACAGGCTCCGCCAAAGCCTGCTGAATCTCCAGCGCCGACACCGGAACGGTTTTAGGCAGCCCAGTCAGGAGGTCGCGGCCCCGCACGTCATAAGACAGGTCTTTCGGTGGTTTATAAGCTGACCCGATTTTGATCTTGATGTCTTCCGCCGTACGCTCCCCAATCATCAGATTGTAAACCTTTTTGATATGGGCCATAATCGCATCATTCATCTCATCGCCCGCCACCCGGATAGACCGGCTGGTTACAATGCCTCCCAGGGATATGACCGCCACCTCGGTAGTGCCGCCTCCGATATCCACAATCATGTTCCCCGTAGGTTCGTGCACCGGCAGCCCAGCCCCTATAGCTGCGGCCATGGGCTCTTCAATGATGATTACTTCCTTGGCTCCGGCTTGGTGGGATGCCTCTTTTACAGCCCGCTCCTCCACCGGGGTGACTCCGGAGGGCACGCAGATCACCACCCGCGGCCGGTTAAAGGGCGAATTGGTCTTTAGAGCCTTGTTGATGAAATAGCGCAGCATGGACTGAGTGGTCTCAAAATCAGAAATAACCCCGTCTTTCAGCGGGCGGATAGCGACAATATGTCCAGGGGTACGCCCGATCATCTGCTTGGCTTCATCCCCTACTGCCAAGATTTGTTTCTTTTCCTGATCGATAGCCACCACCGAAGGTTCTCTGATAATTATGCCTTTACCCTTTAGATGCACCAAGGTATTGGCTGTTCCCAGGTCTATTCCCAGGTCTTTGGCAAAAAACATCTAGTTAAGCTCCTTCCAGTATAACCGAGTATGCGACTCCACTTCATTTTACCACCTTCGACAACAAGTTACAAAAAAGAATGAAAACGGGACTAAAGAACTCCTTTTTCCTTAAGACTAATGTACCTTTTGTCTCCGATGATTATGTGGTCGAAAACCTCTATACCCAAGAGTTTTCCGGCCTCAGCCAGGCGCTTGGTCACTTCCATATCCTCCCTGCTCGGGGTGGGATCGCCGCTGGGGTGGTTGTGAATCAAGATAATCGCCGCAGAACTGCGGCGGATAGCCTCCTTAAAAACCTCCCGGGGGTGAACCGGGGAGGCGTTGAGTGAACCAACCGAAACCTGAACCTTCGCCAGGACCTGGTTCTTGGTATTCAGGGCCAGCAGATAAAAATGTTCCTTGTCAAGATAGCGCATCTCCTCCATCACCAGGTCCGAGACGTCCTGGGGACAGCGGATTGAGGTACGCTCTTCCGGCGCCTCCGCTCTAATCCTGCGGCTGATTTCCACCAGGGCCTTGATCTGGCACGCCTTGGCCGGGCCGATGCCGTCCATGCCTTCCAATTCGTCTAGCGAGAGGGCGGCCAACCCCCTCCACCCGCCGGCCCCCGCCAAAATCCTGGCGCTCATCTGCAGGGCATTTTCCTTACGGGTGCCGCTCCCCAGGACCAGAGCCAGCAGCTCCGAATTGTTGAGCGCACTGGTACCCGCAACAGCCATCCTCTCCCGCGGCATCAAATCCGGCGGCAAATCCTTAATCCTCACCTTATAATCTTCGACAGCCACTCTAATCCCTCCAACTCGCTCTACAAAATCCCTGAGCTGAAACGACACGCTGTCAATGCTTATTCGCCGGGCTTTAGGGTCCGAATTCAGAACTCAGAAGTCAGAAGTCAGAATGGCCGAGGTTGCTTTATGAGCACCAGAGCCCAAACTACTCTTTTTAATACGTTAGTCCACTCTGCCTTCAGTGGGCCGCAATGCGGCATGGAATTCTGAATTCTGAGTCAGTTGGGGACGGTTCTCCACTGACTCACTTTTGAGTCAACCGGGAACCGTCCCCCAACTGACTCACGTCCTGCTTTTTATGTCAGAATTTATATGTGTCCGGGAAGCCGGCGGTTTGGAGCATCCGGGCCAGGCGGGACAAGGGGAGGCCCACCACGTTAAAATAGCAGCCTGTTATCCCTTCCACCAGCATGGCTCCTTTGCCCTGGATGCCGTAAGCCCCCGCCTTGTCCATGGGCTCGCCGCT
>JAJYNB010000248.1 GCA_021786555.1 Bacillota bacterium
CAATGCCCAGGAACACCAGACCGAAACCGACCAACCCCAAGCCAGCCCAACGCCAGCCCTTTTTGCTGAAGATAAAGAGGAGTCCGCCCACTGCCGCAGCGGGCACGGCCATAGCCCTTAGGTCAAAGGCCATCAACTGGGCGGTTACCGTGGAACCGATATTGCTCCCCAGGATGATGCCCAGGGTTTGTTCAAAGGATAAGAGCCCGGCGTTCACCAGGCTGATGGAAAAAACTGTAACCGCGGTGCTCGACTGGATGAGGGCAGTGATGGCTGTGCCGGTGAGGAGGCCGGATACAGGGTTGGTGGTAAGTTTCTGCAATACGACGGTGAACCTGGTCCCCGCGGCGTTTTCCAACCCCAGTTTCAACAGCCGCATGCCCCAGAAGAGCAAGCCCAAGCCGAGGGCAAAGCCGAAAAACACGCTCATAAGATTCCTCCTGTCCGGAGTCAAAATGCTGGGAGTGGTAACCAAACCAGAAAAGTTTTTCGTAAAGACTTATGCTCTGTCCGGTGAGTATAGACCTGGCCCAAGTGGCTCATGAACCGGACCGGGGTGACTTAATGTTGTATACATAATAATTTAGTTTCTAAAAATTCTAGGGTTGAAGGTTTGTAAATCTAAGCATAAAATTAAGACTGGTGAGATTTTTCTCATGGTTCAGGAAGTGACGACAGCATGATAAGTTTTGGACAAACCGGCATCAGGCTTTTCCCGGTGGGATTTGGCGGTATTCCGCTGCAGCGCAACACAGAACAGGAAGCCGCTGAGATTGTGGCCAGGGCTGTTGAACAGGGCATCAACTTTTTTGACTCTGCCCGGGCTTATACGGACAGTGAGCATAAGATAGGGTTGGGTATTAAGGGCAGGCGGGACAGGGTGGTTTTGGCCACAAAAACTATGGCCCGTACCGCTGCGGAGATGGGGGCTGACATTGAAATCAGCCTTAGAGAATTTAACACCGATTTTATTGAGCTTTACCAGTGCCATAACGTGCGTACCGAGGAAGAACTGCAAACCTTGCTCGCTCCCAAAGGCGGGCTTGAGTCCCTGGCCCTGGCGCAGAGGGCCGGAAAGATAGGACACATCGGGATCACCGGACATAAGCCGGAAGTGCTGCGTAAAGCTCTGAAAGAGTTTCCTTTTGCCGGCGTGCAGTTTCCTTATAATTACCTTGAGCAGGATAACAAAGCTGAACTGATTGGGCTCGCCCGGCAGTTAGGCCTGGGAATAATCATCATGAAGCCCCTGGCCGGAGGCGCTATCCGCGAAGCGGAACCGGCGCTGCGTTTTTTACTGGCGCAGCGGCTGGGGGTGATTATTCCGGGCATGGACCGTTTGGAGCAGGTGGAGCAAAATGTGAGTCTGGCCCAGGACATCCGTCCCCTTACCCCGGTGGAGACCGAGGCTTTAAATAAGGATATTGCAGGACTGGGTCAGGACTTTTGCCGCCGCTGCGAGTACTGTCAACCCTGCCCGGCCGGGGTTAACATTCCGAACATGTTTCTCTTTGAAGGGTACTATTCGCGGTACGATTTGCCCCAGTGGGCCAAGGAAAGGTACGAAGCTTCAGCGGTAAAGGCTTCGGCCTGCACCAAGTGCGGCCAATGTGAGGACAAATGTCCCTATTCCCTGCCAATACGGGAGAAACTGGAGAAAGTACATGCACTTCTTGGCTAGGGTTGAGGGGCAGGAGTCAGGAGTCAGGAGTCAGGAGTCAGGAGAGCCGCCTGTCATCTCGAATCAGTCTGGATTCATTGAGACCGTACACGTCAAAATTCAGCAAGATTTGCTAGGACGGCAGAACCGTCCCCTCTGTCCTAGTTCAGAAGTTAGAAACCAGATCCCGAAGCATTCTGAATTCTGACTCCTGACTTCTGAATTCCTTGACGGTTTAGGAGTGCTTATGAGGAAAGTACCTCCCCGGGGTAGAATGCAAATTCGATGAAATTTGTAGATTTTACAAGGATTTGGGATAAATTTGTTTATAGAAGCTTGTGAAAGTGCCAACGAGCGTTTGCTTGTTTTGCCTAAATTTTCGTATAATTAAAAATACCTTTTGTCTGCAGGCATGTTTGTATTAAAGACCAGGAATTTGTCCTGCGGCAAAGAATACATATAAACTGAGTTTGTACCCGAAGTTACATGGCAATATTTGTGTAAAAAGGGGCAAAGTTTACTTGGATTAAAACCAAGGTTTTTTAAAAAGAGGGGGTAAATCATGCAACCAATTAACCTGACCTCCGCCTCTGCCGCGGGTAAGGACTTTGTGGAAAAGGTCCGAAAAGCCAGTGGTGTTGACGTCAAGGCTTGCTACCAGTGCGGCAAATGCTCTGCCGGCTGTCCCGTGGCTTTCGCCATGGACTATACGCCAAGGCAGGTTATGCGCATGCTGCAGCTGGGACTGACTGAGGAAGTGCTCAAATCCCATTCGATTTGGCTTTGCGCTCAGTGCGAGACTTGTTCCGCCCGGTGCCCACGTAAATTGGAACCGGCAAAGGTGATGGAGGCCCTGCGCATCGAGGCCAAAAAGGCCGGTTTTGAGACGGAAGACGAAATCGCCACCTTTAACGAAAAGTTTCTCAGGTCAGTGGCAAGCAACGGCCGGGTATTTGAGGCGGGGCTGGTTATCGGATTTAACCTGGCTACAGTTCGCCCATTTAAAGATGCCGGGGTTGCACCGTCCATGCTGGCCAACGGGAAGCTGAAGCTTCTGCCGCACAAGATCAAAGGTCGGGATGCGGTGCGCCGCATGTTCGAGAAGGCTGAGAAAATGGAGGGTGAGCACAAATGAAATATGCCTACTACCCAGGCTGTTCCCTCCATTCCACCGGGATAGAGTACGACATGTCCTCACAGCTGGTGGCCGGGAAACTGGGGGTTGAACTAAAAGAAATTCCGGATTGGAACTGCTGCGGCGCTTCTGCCGGGCACACAACCAACCACCTGCTGGGACTGGCCCTGCCTGCGCGCAATCTTGCCATAGCTGAAAAAGAAGGCCTGGACGTTATGGCGCCCTGCGCCAGCTGTTATAACCGGATGAAAACTTCGGAAGTGGCAGTCAAGTCCAGCCAGGAAACCAAGGCCAGGGTGGCGGAAGTTACCGAGATGGAATACGAAGGTAAAGTCGGCGTCAAATCCGCTTTGGAAGTGTTTGTCAAAGACGCCGGTCTGGACACAATCAAGTCCCTGACTGTAAAAAACCTGGGCGGGATGAAGATTGCCGCATATTACGGCTGCCTCCTGGTGAGGCCCGTGGGCATTGGCTTTGACGACCCGGAAAATCCCATGACCATGGACGATATGGTAACCGCCCTGGGTGGGGAGGCGGTGGATTGGCCCTTTAAGACCGAATGCTGCGGGGCATCCCTGCCTACCGCACGTGAAAAGGTCGGCCTCAAGCTGGTTTACGATATCCTGACCATCGCTCAATCGGTGGGCGCCGAGGCTGTGGTTACAGCCTGTCCTCTCTGCTTTATGAACCTGGACATGCGCCAGAATGATCTTAACAAGAAGGTGGACAACGCCAATTTCCACTTGCCGATTTTCTACTTTACCGAGCTAATGGCCATAGCCTTCGGGGAGAAACCCGCTAAGGCCGGCGTGGGCAAACATTTTGTTGATACTTCCAGTGTCCTGGCCAAATACAATCTGAAGTAAAGGAGGTTGAACCATGAGAAGAGTAGGCGTTTTCGTTTGTCACTGCGGTTCCAACATCGCCGGAACTGTGGATGTCGAAAGAGTAGCCAAGGAGGCTTGCAAGTTCCCCAATGTCGTCTTCGCCACGGACTATAAGTACATGTGCTCCGAGCCTGGACAACAGGTCATTAAAGACGCCATTAAAGAACATAACCTGGATCGGGTCGTGGTCGCCTCCTGTTCGCCCAGGATGCACGAACCGACCTTCCGCCGCTGCCTTGAGTCGGCGGGGATGAACCCCTACCTGTTCGAGATGGCCAACATCCGTGAACACTGTTCCTGGGTTCACCCGGACAAAGAAAAAGGCACCGTCAAAGCCATTGACCTGGTGCGTAAGGCCGCTGCCAAGGTCGTGAAGGACGAGCCCCTACAAAAATCCAGTATTGGGATAACCAAACGGGCTTTGGTTATAGGCGGTGGTATTGCCGGCATCCAGGTGGCCCTGGACATTGCTGATGCAGGCTTCCCAGTTACCATCGTGGAGAAAGAGCCCACGATTGGCGGACGCATGGCCCAAATTGACAAAACTTTCCCAACTCTGGACTGCTCAGCCTGTATCCTGACCCCCAAAATGGTAGATGCTTCCCAGCACCCCAATATCGAAATCCTCTCTTACTCCGAGGTGGAAAAGGTCGAGGGGTATGTGGGCAATTTTAATATCACTATCCGCAAGAAGGCCCGCTCGGTGGACATGAGCAAATGTACGGGCTGCGGCACCTGTTGGGAGAAGTGCCCGACAAAAGTTGATTCGGAGTTTGACATGGGCTTGGGTAAGCGTAAAGCAATTTACACCCCCTTTCCCCAGGCTGTACCCAATAAGCCGGTTATCGACCGGATTCACTGCACCAAGTTTAAAAACGGCAAATGCGGTATCTGTCAGAAGTTTTGCCCCACGGGGGCCGTGGATTTCGAACAGCAGGATGAACTCATCACGGAAAAGTACGGGGCTATCGTAGTCTCTACAGGCTTCAACCAATTTGACCACAGTGTTTACGGTGAATACGGCTACGGCAAATACCCTGATGTGATTACGGGCCTGCACTTTGAGCGGCTGATCAATGCTTCGGGACCGACCATGGGTAAAATTAAGCGGCCCTCGGACCATAAGATTCCTGAGACTGTTGTGTTTGTCAAATGTGTGGGGTCCAGGGACGAGGCCAAGGGCAAGAGCTACTGCTCCCGCACCTGCTGCATGTATACCGCCAAGCACGCGACCCTGGTACACGAAAAGATTCCCGGTTCCAAGTCATACATTTTCTACATGGATGTACGGACTCCGGGCAAAGGCTACGAGGAGTTT
This sequence comes from Bacillota bacterium, assembly GCA_021786555.1. GTDB lineage: Bacteria > Bacillota > Desulfitobacteriia > Desulfitobacteriales > JAJXUE01 > JAJZPO01. The sequence goes on from JAJYNB010000248.1 coordinate 5,001, forward strand.
TACAAGCGCACGGCCGAAGAGTACGAAGCCCAGTACATCAGGGGCCGTGTTTCGAAAATTTACCAAAAAGGCGACAAACTGATGGTCCGGGGCGAAGACTCGCTGATAGGGCGCCCGGTGGAAATTGAAGCCGATATGGTGGTCTTGGCTAATGCCATGGTGGCCCGTGAGGATGCGGGGGATCTGGCCAGAACTCTCGGCATCTCCTATGACAAAGACAACTTCTTTACGGAAGCCCATCCAAAACTGCGCCCGGTGGAAACCCACACAGCCGGTGTTTTCCTGGCTGGAGCGTGCCAGGGCCCGAAGGATATCCCTGACTCGGTGGCCCAGGCCGGCGCAGCCGCGTCGAAGGCCATTGGACTTTTGTCCAAAACCCAAATGGAGAGTGACGCGATTGTTTCCAACGTGGATGAATCCCGCTGCTCAGGCTGCATGATTTGCAAAGGGATCTGCCCTTACAAGGCCATTGACGCCAAGATTATTACCGAGCGGATTGGCGGCAAGATGGCAGAACGTCAGGTGGCTGAGGTCAACAAGTCCCTCTGCCAGGGCTGCGGCGCCTGTACTGTCGCCTGCCGGGCCGGCTGCCTCAACCTGCTTGGCTTTACTAATGAACAAATTCTCGCGGAGGTGGAAGCAGTATGTCTCTAAACACAGAAGCTCTGCCAAAATCCCAGGAGGTCACAGCTTCGCCAGAGGCTGCTCCCCAGCCGTGGGAGCCCCGTATTGTCGGCTTCGCCTGCAACTGGTGCACCTATGCCGGCGCTGACCTGGCTGGCCTCTCCCGTCTCCAGTATCCTCCTTCCATCCGGTTAATCCGGGTGCCCTGCTCAGGCCGTGTGAACCCCCAGTTTGTGATCCGCGCTTTCCAACGGGGCGCTGACGGCGTCCTGGTAGCCGGCTGCCACCCTGGGGATTGTCACTATTCCACGGGCAACTATTTCACACGGCGGCGCTTTCTCCTGATGCAGCGCCTGCTGGAATACATGGGCATGGACCCGCGCCGTTTTCAGGCCCGGTGGATTTCCGGCTCTGAAGGACCCAAGTTCCAGCAAACAGTCACTCAGATGACCGAAGATATTAAGGCTCTAGGGCCAAACAGGAAGATGAGGGATGTGGAGTGATAACTGAAAAGATACGGGCTGCCGCCAAGGAATTGCTGGAAAAAGGGGAAGTGGAAACCGTAATCGGTTGGGAGAGAGGAACCTTCTGGTATAACTCCACCCCGGTATTCATCAGCAAGCCTGAACAGGCAGACCGGTTGGTTTTCGATGATTTCTGCGCCAACAACCTGGCCAAGTACCTCCTGGATTACAGAAATGCTGACGGCAAAATAGCCGTGTTTGTCAAAGGGTGCGATGCCAGGGCCATAACCCGCCTGATCCAGGATAATCAGGTGAAGCGGGAAAAGGTTTATCTCATTGGCATTCCCTGCACAGGCATGAAGGAAGCGCCGAAAACTGTCTCCTCTCAGGATGTGGCCGGCCTCCCGTTACTGGCCAAATGCCAAAGCTGCGCTACTCCCAATCCTGTAATTTATGACATACTCTTAGGGGACCCTGTACCGCAAAAAGAGGTTGGGAACCGTTTCGCCGGGGTTGAAGCCTTGGAAGCCAAAGGTGCGGACGAGAAGTACGAGCACTGGGGCAAGCTCTTTTCCGAATGCATCCGCTGCTATGCCTGCCGCAATGTCTGTCCGGCCTGCAACTGCCGGGAGTGCGCCTTTGACGCCAACGGCCTAAACTGGCTGGGCAAGCAGAATAACCTGCAGGAAAACCAGATGTTCAATATGACCAGGGCCATGCACGTGGCCGGGCGCTGCATCGAATGCGGCGAATGCGAGCGGGTTTGCCCCATGGGACTGCCTCTAATGGATATCAACCGCAAGATAATCAAGGACCTGAACGAACTTTTCGGTTCTTATGACGCCGGTTTAAACCTGGAGGATCGACCTCCTCTCGGGCAATATAAACTGGATGACCCAGAGAAATTCATGTAGAGGAGGTGTAGAGAGTGAAAACTGTTGTTAAGTCAAAAATTTCCGCGCTGCTCGATGAAATCGCCAAGGAATTTAATCTCCTGGTTCCAACCGCCGGTGATGGGGCAAGCAAGTTTGCTCCCTACACCTCGGGGGGCCAAGTCTCCTTGGATGGAAGGACCTTGCTGCCGCCTAAAGATGTGTTTTTTCCGCAAACCGAGAAAATGTATAAGTTTAGCACAGACGGCATGGCTGGCAGCCTTGAAACGCTCCTGGAAGCACCTAAACACCAGATGCTGTTTGGTGTCCGCCCCTGCGATGTTAAAAGTATCCACGAACTGGACCACGTGTTTCTGACCAAGGGTTTCGTGGATGAATTTTATCAGAGCAAACGGGACCGCACTTTCCTGGTTTCCATCGGTTGCAACGGCCCCGCAGAGCCCACCTGTTTCTGCCAGTCCATGGGGGTCAACCCCCAGGAGAGCGACGCAGTGGATGTGCATTTGTTTGACCTCGGCTCCGAGTATGGAGCTGTAGCCAAGTCGGAGAATGGGGAAGCCTTTTTGCAGAAATACGCTTCCTTCTTCAATGAGGCAGAGGTCCAACTTCCGGCCATCTCTGAATTCGCCCTCAAGCCAGATGTGGAAGGAATCACGGAAAAACTGCAGCAGATGTTTGACCATCCACTGTGGGAAGAGGTGTCACGCAAATGCCTGGGCTGCGGCGCCTGTACCTACCTGTGCCCCACCTGCCACTGCTTTGATATTTCGGGCCGGGTTGCAGGCAACCAGGGCTTTAAGTTCCGCTGCTGGGACTCCTGCATGTTTTCCGAGTATACCCGCATGGCCGGCGGCCACAACCCAAGGCCGAGCAAGAAGGAAAGGGTGCGCAACCGCTTCCTGCACAAGCTGCAGTACTTCCCGGAGCGCTACGGAGATTTGCTCTGCACCGGCTGCGGCCGCTGCCTGAGCAAGTGCCCTGTTAATATGGACATCACCAACATAATCAAACAGATAAGGGAGGTTGAGTTGGCATGACGCAAGTTTTGCGGGCTGAAAACCCGGTCTCCCCTCTGGTACCCGTGGTGGGTAAAATCATTAAGATTGTTGCTGAGAAGATCGATGTGAAGACCTTTCATGTGAGCACTCCGGAAGGGGAAAAGCCTTTCACCCCCGCACCCGGTCAGTTGGGGATGCTCTCCATCCTCAACGTGGGAGAAGGAATGTTTTCCATCACCACCCAGGGTCCTAACCACCTGGAATTTTCCATCAAGAAAACCGGGGTGCTGACCGACGCCCTGCATGAAGCCGAAGTGGGCCAGACCGTAGCGGTGCGCGGCCCATATGGCAACGGGTTCCCCCTCGACTTCTGCAAAGGCAAGGATATTTTGTTTATCGGCGGCGGCATCGGCCTGGCCCCGGTGCGCTCCCTGATCAACTATGCGGTGGAAAACCGCGGCGCCTTCGGCAACCTCCAGGTAATCTACGGTTCCCGTTCTCCGGCCGACCTGGTGTTCAAGGAAGACATCCTGGAAAACTGGCCCAAAGTGCCGGGCATGAAGGTTGACCTGACTGTGGACCGTGGGGATGATGAGTGGAAGGGAAATGTAGGTTTCGTCCCCGCCTTCATTGAGCAGCTGGCCCCATCGCCTGACGGGGATAAAGTCTGCGTCCTGTGCGGACCGCCCATCATGATCAAGTTCTGTCTCCAGAGCCTGGCGAAACTGGGCTTCAAAGATGAGAATATCATCACCACCCTGGAAATGCGAATGAAATGCGGCGTCGGCAAATGCGGCCGCTGCAACATCGGCAGCTGTTTCGTCTGCCTGGACGGTCCTGTGTTTACCCTGGCCCAACTGCAAAAGATGCCGCCTGAGTATTAAACGAATAAAAAGCCTCCCGCCCGCGGGAGGCTTTTCTATCCCGACTTTGTGTCCTGGGCAGATTCCAGGAAACTTCAAAGTCTATCCAATGAGAACTTCGTCCTAAACCGGGTCGGTCTTTTTTACTGGAAGATTTGCCAGGAAGCATGACATAAAAGTTTTAACGCTAAAATAACAGTGAATATAGGGATGAGTATAGTTATGTACAGGGAGTGGATTACCAGACTTTACTATTAAATGTAAGCAAGCTAAAATAGGAAGTAAGCGTTAATTTGCATAGGGCGGAGGTTACAAGTTTGAGCATTCTGTTTACTTCTTTACAAGTTAAAAACATGGATTTGGCTAATCGGATAGTCTTTCCGCCCATGGCCAACAACCTGGCTGATGAGAACGGACAGGTCACACCCAGGCTGATTGAACATTATGCTGCCAGAGCTGCCCGGGTAGGTCTGATTATTGTCGAGCACAGCTATATAGACCGTAAAGGCAGAATTACGGATAACCAGCTGGGAATTTATACTGACAGTTGTGTCGAGGGGCTTTCCCGCCTGGCAGCAGAGATGCATAGGGCCGGAACAAAGTGCGGTATCCAACTCACCCATGCTGGCTCTTCCGCCAAGGCTGAGATGATCGGAGGCCAGCCCTTTGCGCCCTCCACGGTCAGCCATCCCAGGGATGGGGGTATGCCCCGGGAAATTACCAGGGCGGAAATGTTGGAATTGACAGAGCAATTTGTGCTGGCGGCCCGCCGGGCCAAGCAGGCGGGTTTTGACATGGTGGAAATTCACGGAGCTCACGGCTATCTTCTCAGCCAGTTTATTTCGCCCTATACCAACCGGCGGCAGGACTCCTATGGCGGCAGCCTGCAAAACAGGCTCAGTTTCCCTCTGGAGGTTGTCAAGGCTGTGCGGGAAGAGGTGGGCCGGGATTATCCGCTTTTCTTCCGCTTGGGAGCAGATGATGGACTGGAAGGCGGTCTGAACTTGGACGAGGGGTCTGCTGCTGCGGTCATGCTAGCTGATTCAGGTGTGGATGTATTGGACCTTTCAGGCGGCCTGATGGGATTCCGGACCAAAAGCGGCGAGGCGTTCTTCTTATATATGGCTGAAAAGATCAAGCCTATGGTGAATATCCCTGTCCTGGTGACGGGAGGCATCGCCAGCACGGAAGCTGCGGAAAGGATTCTCGCTGCGGGCAAGGCGGATTTAATTGGGATTGGCCGTGCGCTCCTGACCAACCCCGCTTGGGCGGTGGAAGCGGCACGGTCCGAGGGTGGATATTAGCCGGGATATTAAGCGAGGTTTTTGGGCGGGTTTTGTTTTTACAGAGAGGGTTTAGCCGGGGTATAAAGGCTGAACCCTAATTTTGTGTGGTAAAACAGGCTGCCTTATTATTTCACTGCTGTTTAGATTATTGGAAAAAGACAATCTGGCCCAAGTGAACTCGTTCAGCTTAAGCTGAACATCGAGACTTCGGTGGGGGAGTCTACCCCCACCGAAGCAGAGAACGGGGGACCCACTCCCACTTGTAGAAGTGGGAGTCTTACGATTGGATAAAAATCAGAAAAAAGATAATTGAAAAATTTTTCTGAGTTTTGCAGGAATTATCTAATTAAAAAGAGAATTACCTTTACTGAATACCAGATTGTATACAATTTAGTACACAATTGACTGGGGGCTAAAACGTGACTAGAACGTTACAAAATGACGCTACTTCCGATGAGGTTGCATACCAGAAAATCAAGAGCGCCATTGTCAGCGGATATTTCAAAGCCGGTGAAAGGCTGCGCGAGCTGGAACTTGCCGAAAAGCTGGGAATCAGCAGGACGCCGGTACGTCAAGCGCTGCAAATGCTGGAGAGGGAAGGTTTTTTGGGGAAATCGCCCTACAAAGGGTTTATGGTTCGAAAATACAACTTAAAGGAAGCAGAGAACATTTTCCAGATCAGATCGGCCTTGGAAGGGTTGGCGGCCTATCTGTTGGCCCAGACGGCCGATGACGGACTAATTCTGGAACTTAGGCGTCAACTAAACTTGGCTTCAGACGCCCTGGCCGGGCAAAACCTGGCAAAGGTCGCTGAGATCAATAACGAATTTCATCATCTTTTTGCCACCAGTTGTGGTAATTCCATGTTGGCGGATATGTTACTCAATTTGCGTGGCTGCATCTCGATTTTGCGGGTTTCGACTTGGACAGTGTCGGGACGCCCGGCTCAAACCCAACAGGAGCATGAGGTAATTATGGATGCGGTTGAACGAAGGCAACCTGAACAGGCCAGAGCTGCTGCGGTCTTACACGTCGAAAATTCGTGGCAGGTGGCTGGTACGGTATTGCGGCGAGAGGTGTTTGAATTGTGAAAGGGGTAAGCGGCGAAACCGTTTCATAACCGAAATGATGAATTAAGGCGTGTACACACTTAACTGGCTGCACTCCTATGCTGCCAGATTAAAAAAGGGGGATAAGAAATGGAAATCCGGAAGCTGTACACAGTAGTGGAAGAAACCTGGCGGGAAGGGGGACGTGAATTGCCTAATCGCACCCGCAAAGCCGCGGCTGCAGCAGTACTCAAAAACCCATTCGCCGGCAAATACCAAGAGGATCTATCCAGTTTGACGGATGCTGGAGAGCAGCTGGGAGAACTGCTGGGCACCAAAGCCGTCCAAGCTCTGGGTATAGAAAAAAGCCAGGTGGAAAGCTATGGCAAGGCGGCTATAGTTGGAGAAGCGGGGGAACTGGAGCACGCTGGAGCCATTTTACACCCCAAACTGGGCAAGCCCTTCCGGGATGCTGTGGGCGGTGGTAAAGCTATCATTCCTTCGGCTAAGAAGATGGGCGGAATCGGCACAGCTATCGATGTGCCGCTGCATTATAAAGACGCCGCATTTGTCCGCACCCACTATGACGCTATGGAAGTGCGGGTGCCGGACGCACCGCGGGCTGACGAAATCCTGGTAGTTTTGGTTGTTACGGACTCGGGCCGGTCTTTGGCCAGGATCGGCGGACTCAAAAAGGACGAGGTAAAGGGTGAAGACGGACTGAGGTAAAATCGCGGAGTTGGAGGGTTAAACGTGGGTAGTTTGGCAATAACCAATATCGGCACACTGGTAAGCGGGGATATCAACAAACCGCTCTTGGCGGCTAACACGGTCCTGGTCCGGGACGGCAAGATTGCGGCTGTGGGTGACTCTGGGATTTTAGCCGGTGAACAAGTGGATAAAACGGTAGATGCGCAGGGGATCACCCTGATGCCTGGGTTGATTGACTCCCATACTCATCCGGTCTTGGGTGACTTCACACCCCGGCAAAAGATGCTTGACTATATCGAGAGTTCCCTGCATGGCGGGGTCACCAGCATGATTTCGGCAGGAGAACCTCATCTGCCCGGCAGGCCGAAAGATCCGGTGGGAGTAAAAGCCATGGCCATTCTGGTCGCGCGCTCCTTTAAGAATGCCCGGCCAGGCGGGATGAAAGTCCATGCGGGCGCGCTGATTTTGGAGCCGGGCCTGACAGAAGCCGACTTTGCCGAACTGCAGCAAGCCGGGGTCTGGCTGGTGGGAGAAGTTGGCCTGGGTGGAGTGCGCAAACCTGAGGACGCTGCACCCATGGTGGCATGGGCCCACAAGTACGG
>JAJYNB010000354.1:0-4487 GCA_021786555.1 Bacillota bacterium
TACTGCTGATTTTTTTTTGGGCTGGGAACCTTTATTACCTGGCCTGCGGTAAAAGGGATAATTGGACTTGTCGGGGGGCTGTTTTTGCTGTGGATGGCTTTCGGCATCTTGAGGGAAGCAGCTCAAAAAAAGGCGGACCTGCAATTAGATGGAAAAATGCAGAGAAAGAGAGGAGGGCTTAACCCTTTCCTTGCGGGTATAACAGTTAGCATTTCCAATCCCTACTGGTCCTTGTGGTGGGCAACGGTGGGAGCAGGATCCCTGCTCTTGGCCGGCAACAGGGGCCTAGCGGGTGTGGCAAGCTTTTACAGTGGGCATATACTCTCTGATTTGGTGTGGTATGCTTCCGTTTCCACAGCCGTATCTAAAGGCCGGAAGTTATTTACACCGCTGGTGTACCGGATTGTCATGGGGATTTGCGGACTCTTTCTCTGCTGGCTGGCGGTTTATTTTGTCTATTCCGGCTTTGGAGCCTTGGCAAAAGGTTAGGGTTGATTAAATTTGGGCATAAAAAACGGGGAGATGCTCGCTCCCCGGTTTTTTGGCTAACGGTTCTGCAGTTGTCTTTCGGCCCTTTCAATAGCCTGTTTAACCAGTGAGCCATTTATTTTCGATGGAAGGGCGCCGAAGCCTTCCCGTTGGGCTACGTCTCCGTACCCCAATTCCCGGGCCAATTCAAGTTTCAGCGAGTCGGACATGATGGAATTGCGTCTCCTGGCCATGTTCTTCCCTCCTAATAATATGATTTTGAAGCTAATTTTAGTGTCGCTCGCTGGCCGTAAATTATCCAGGTTATTTATGTCCAAAAGTTCCAAGGTCAGGACATAGATGCTGCGTTATCCATTGAAAAACAAAGCTAATTTTGGGAATGAGGTTTTAAAAAGTATGGATCGGCTGCATTTTGGCACCGCCGGTGTCCCTTTGTCGTCGCCGGAACAATCCAGTGCGGCTGGAATCGGCAGGGTGCGTGAACTGGGTCTTGGTTGTATGGAGCTGGAGTTTGTGAACGGCGTGCGAATGAGTGAAAAAACTGCAGTAACGGTGGCGGGTAAGGCACGCGAGGCTGGTATTAAACTGAGCGCTCACGGACCTTACTGGATTAATCTAAATTCCAAAGAGCCGGAAAAAGTGACCGCCAGCCGGGCCAGAATCCTGCAAGCCGCCATGATTGCCAGCCTATGTGGCGCCGGTTCGGTGGTTTTTCATGCGGCCTTTTTCCATGACGACCCGGCGGAGAAGGTTCTGGCCCGGGTAGTCGACAATTTACTCCTGGTGCGGCAGGAGCTGGAGTCCGCAAATATAACTGTTACCCTGCGGCCAGAAACAACGGGCAAACCCAGCCAGTTTGGCAGCATTGAGGAAGTGATCGAGGTGAGCCGCCAAGTGGAGGGAGTTCTCCCATGTATTGATTTTAGCCATCTGCACGCTCGCAGCGCCGGGGCTTTTAACACCTACGACGAATTCTGCGCAGTTTTGCGGCAGATGGAACAGGGATTGGGCAGGGAGTCCCTGGAGGACGTGCATTTTCATGTTTCAGGCATTGCTTACGGCCTCAAAGGAGAAAAGAAGCACCTGGTTCTGGGGGAAGCGGATTTCAATTACCGGGCTTTGCTGCAAGCCTTTAAGGATTTTGGAGTAAGGGGACTTGCAATCTGTGAAAGCCCCAATGTCGAGACCGATGCCTTGATTCTGCAGGAATACTACGATTCGCTCTAAAGGCAGGCCAAACAGGATTCCTGTAGGGCAAAGAGAATAATATATGACAATTGGGAACAAGGGTAAAAGAATTGTGGAGTGATAGTGATGACTAAAGCCGGATTTGGCTCAAAAAATCTCAACTATGAAGTCACCCTGAAAGAAGCCCAGAGGCGTTTCACCGAACGGGATTTTGCCAGGACAGCAGTTCTCGCAGGGGCCCAGGTGACCCCCGACAATAATCTGGAACTCCCCTTTTTGGGCCAGTCTTATACGGTCAGCCCCCAGGGCGAAGTTACCCTTAGCTCAAGCGCACCAGTCACAGGCCCGCAGGACCAACCCGGATCGAACCTCGAACCTCGGACTTCGAACCTCGCAGACGAGGTTCCCCTTACCGTAAAGATTTTGATTTTGCACTACCTGGCTGGGGCGGAGGGGATCCCCGTACGGCAGAAACCGATTTCTTTTAAGGAACTGCCCGGTGGGGCCATCTATATCGGACCTTTTACCAACCGGGCCATCAGGCCCCTGGTGAGCGTTTTTGGCGAGAACCCGACGGAATTGCTTGAGGCTGGCCGGGGCCTGGGGGGGACAAAGGCAGATTTGGGTGATATGAGCATCAGGATTCACGCTTTTCCTAACGTGCCTGTAACCCTGGTTTTGTGGCGGGGGGATGAAGAATTTTCCCCTTCGGGCAACATTTTGTTTGATGTTTCCGCACCCCACTATCTGCCGACTGAGGATTATGCGGTACTGGCCAGCCTGGTAGTTTACCAACTGAAAAACTTAAAGTCACCTGGTTGAGATAAGTCACCGCCGGCCCAAATCCGGCGGTAATTTTTTCTTTTGCGAGTAAATCTTTACCGCCGGAGCCGGGCGGTATTTTTTTTATCGCTGCGGTGACACTAGAAAAAGAACTGCTCCAAACAGAGGGGGTTCAAAAACAAGTATGGTTTTTAGGGGTCCCCGCAAAATCATCACTTGTTTAAGTCGGCTATCGGATATTGCGGGGTAGTTTGGCGGCATTCTGAAAAAGAGGCAAGGGGTTGAACATATGCGCACTATCTGGAAAGGAGCCATCAGCTTTGGCCTGGTGAATGTACCCGTCAAGCTGTACACCGCTACAGAAACAAACGATATCAAATTCAACTTTCTGCATGCTAAGTGCAGAACCCCTATTAAATACGAAAAGCGCTGTCCTGTCTGCGATGTGGTTGTACCCGCAGAAGAAATCGTGCGTGGCTACGAATATGAGAAGGGCAGATATATTATCTTGAACGAGGCAGACTTCGCCGAAATTGAGATCGAACAAACCCGTTCCGTGGACATTATAGATTTTGTAGACCTGACGGAGATTGACCCTATTTATTTTGCCAAAGCATATTTTCTGGTACCGGGGGACGGGGGCCAAAAGGCCTACGCTTTGTTACGGCAGGCTATGCAGGACTCAGGTAAGATTGGGATCGCCAAGGTCGTGATCCGCAGCAAGCAGCATCTGGCCGCGGTGAGGGTGTACAAAAATTGCCTGGCCATGGAAACCATGTATTTTCCGGCAGAGATACGCTCACCGGCTGCCCTGCCGGAACTTGAGCATGAGGTTAAGCTTAGTGAACATGAACTGAGGATGGCGGTGGAACTAATTGAAAACCTGGCTGCCGAATTTGATCCAGGCAAGTACAGCGACGACCACCGCCAGGCACTTCTGGACATTATTGAAGCCAAGATTGCCGGAAAAGAGGTAGAGGGTGTTGAGGCCCGGCCCGAGGCGGGAAAAGTCATCGATTTAATGGAGGCTTTGCGTGCCAGCATCAATCTAGCCCAACAGGAGAAAGGGCTGCAGCCTGAAGTTGTAGGTGGTGCGAAAGGGGGTATAGCCCAGGAAGCAAACCCGAATGTGCGGGCAGCCAGGCCCGACCCGGAAGCCAGGCCGCGGCGGCGGGCTACCGGTGAATAGGCATGGGCATGCGTGAATATGCACCAATGCTGGCAGTCTCCGGTAAGCCTTTTGACAGTGAGGACTATCTCTACGAACTAAAATGGGACGGCATCCGGGCTCTGGCAGTGGTGGAGCCGGATCTCACCGCTCTATTCAGCCGTAACGGGAACAACATCAGCCGACGCTATCCGGAACTGGAATTCTCCGGTCGCCTTAACACCCTGCCGGCAGTATTGGACGGTGAAGTTGTAGCCCTGCAGGACGGAATGCCCAGCTTTCATAAGCTGCAGACACGGGACCACCTGCAGGATGAAAAGAAAATCCGCGCCGCTGTCCGGAATATGCCGGCAGTGTTCATAGTTTTTGACCTGCTCAACCTGGGGGGAGAAGATTTGACGCACCTGCCCCTGGTCAAGCGCAAAGAATTGCTGCAAGCATTAATTCAGGAAGGCTCCAATCTGGCCCTTTCCCGTCATGTCTTAGGTTCCGGCAAGGCCCTGTTTGAACTTGCCAGGCAGAGGGGGCTCGAAGGAGTTATGGCTAAACGCCTGGACAGTCCTTACCAGGCTGGCAAGCGCTCAGGTCACTGGATTAAATTTCGCAATACCAAAAGCATGAGCTGCATAATTTGCGGCTATGTAAAGGGGAGCGGGAAGCGCGGCACCCTGGGTTCCCTGATTTTGGGAGCCTACCGGGGAAATAAGCTCGTATACATCGGTAACGTCGGGAGCGGGCTTGGCAGCAAGGAAATAGAGATGCTGCTGGCGCGCTTTGACCGAATCACCAGGGACACCAGCCCTTTTGAGGTGATCCCGCTCCTTAAGGAAGCGGCTTGGGTCGAACCTGAAGATCGGAA
>JAJYNB010000354.1:4497-12350 GCA_021786555.1 Bacillota bacterium
TCTTGCGCCATCCGGTTTTCAACGGCTTACGCAGCGATGTTACCCCCCGGGAATGTAAGATTGAACAGGAGTGATGGGTATGACCAAGCTGGTCGCCCGGGTGGACGAGAGGGACATAGCTTTAACCAACCTGGACAAGTTATATTGGCCGGAGGATGGATTAGGTAAGCGCGACCTGATTGACTATTATATCAGTATGGCACCTTACCTGCTTCCTCACCTGCACAACCGTCCCTTTACCCTGGTGCGTTACCCTGAGGGCATAGAAGGTGAGTTTTTTTATCAAAAGGAGTGTCCCGAACACGCGCCAGACTGGGTGCAGCGGATTCCGGTTGCGGTGGACGGGGGGAGCAAGCAGATTAATTTTGTGCTCTGCAACGACTTGCCCACCCTGGTCTGGTTGGCCAACCTGGGCTGTGTGGAGGTTCATGCCTGGGCTTCCAGAAGTGAGAAATTGGAAAATCCCGATTTCGCTGTGTTTGATTTGGATCCGGCCCCGCCTGCTACCTTTCGGGATGTCATGGAGGTAGCCCTCCTGATTCGGGGGATTCTGGCAGAATTCGGCTTGCAGGGTTACCCTAAGACTTCGGGGGCTACAGGATTTCACATCAATGTCCCGATTCAGCCAGTGTACTCCTTCGAACAAGTACGCCTGGCGGTGCAGTATGTGGCACGACTGCTGGTGCGGGCCTACCCACAGCGCTGCACTGTAGAACGGTCAGTCTCCAAGCGTCAGGGCAAAGTGTACATAGATTATCTGCAGAACGGGAGAGCCAAGACCATGGCTTTTGTCTACAGCCTGAGGCCACATCCTGGGGCACCTGTCTCTACTCCTGTTACCTGGGAGGAGGTTGAACATGGTATAGAACCAGCCTCATTCAATATCAGGTCTGTTCCCAGGCGAGTGGGTAAACTAGGCGACCTATTTGCTCCCCTGCATCAAGAGTCCGCACAGGGTTTGGCGCCCATCCTAAAATTGTGTTAAACTACTGGGAGTCAGGAGTCAGGAGCCACAGTCGGAGTCGGAGGCAGAATGAGAGAACTTAGTATTCTGACTCCTGACTCCTGAATTCTGAATTCCTCGACAGAATCGTGTTTGAATTTGACGATGAAATTAGGTTAATCCAGGGAGGAATCACCGCTTTGCCCCCGAAAAGGTAAGGCAGTTCAGGGTTGAAAGCGGGGGTAAATGTGGAAGAGGCGATTTACCTTAATGCCTTGCGGATGGTACCGGGATTGGGCTCCAGCAAGCTGGCCCAACTGCTGGCCTGTTTTCCGGGGGCCCAAGGGGTTTGGCAGGCCCGTTCGGAAGAATTGACCAGGGTTTTGGGCCCAGGCAAACTTTCAGAGGCCCTGACTCACAGCCGAACAGTGATTGAGCCGCAAAGGGAATGGGAAAAGCTCCTGCAAGCGGGTATAAAGCTAACCACCCTGGGGTCTCCTGGTTATCCGGCAAACCTGGCGGAAATCTACAATCCCCCGCTAATATTATATTACCGCGGCAGTCTGGAAGGGTTGGACCTAAGTCTGGCCATAGTGGGTTCAAGGCAGGCAACTCCTTACGGCAGGGTAACCGCCACGGTGCTGGCCCGGGATTTGGGGTCAGCGGGCTTTGTGATAGTGAGCGGATTTGCCCGGGGGATCGACGCTGCGGCGCATCGAGGAGCACTGGACGCCAAAGGAAGGACGGTTGCCGTTTTTGGTTGCGGGCTGGACACGATTTATCCGCGCGAACACCGCAGCTTGTGTGAAGAAATAGTCGAGCGCGGGGCAGTGGTCAGCGATTTCCCCTTGGGCGTACAGCCCTTGAGTGCTAACTTTCCGGCACGTAACAGGATTATCTCAGGCTTGAGCCTTGGTACCCTGGTAGTCGAAGGTCAGGAAAGAAGCGGCTCATTAATTACCGCTGATTTTGCCCTGGAACAGGGGCGCGATGTCTTTGCGATACCGGGTCCCATCAATTCAGAGTACAGCCGTGGGCCCCACAAGCTGTTGAAACAGGGTGCTAAACTGGTAGAATCAGCCGGGGATATTTTGGAAGAGTACGCCCAAGATCGGACTTGGTTTCTGCTCCGGTACAGATCAAATTTGCTGAGTTCAGTTACCCGGCAGAGTATAAGGGACTGATGGATATTTTAAATCTGGAGCCAATGCACATCGACGTAATCTGCAGGAAAATGCAAACCGTACCGGAAAAACTTGCGTCTTTGCTGTTACAGCTCGAGCTTGCGGGCAGTATACGCCAGCTGAGCGGGGGATATTACATCAGAAATTTTTTATAATTTGCTGGACAAAGGGGAATAAACATAATATCATAAGAAAGCAAATTTATTTTAGCATTATATTCCAGCGCTTGTTGATGAGGTGGAAGTGAGTGTCTAAAGTATTAGTTATAGTCGAATCCCCAGCTAAAGCAAAATCCATCGGCAAATTTCTGGGAAAGAAGTACAGCGTAAAAGCGTCAATGGGCCATGTGCGGGACTTGCCCAAGAGCCAGTTCGGGGTAGACGTTGAGAATAATTTTGAACCCAAATACATCACCATCCGCGGCAAGGGAGATATCATCAAGGATTTACGCACTGCGGCCAAAGCGGCCGACAAAGTGTTTCTGGCCTCTGACCCCGACCGCGAGGGGGAAGCGATTGCCTGGCACCTGCAGCATTTACTAAACCTGGATCAGAATGAAGCCTGCCGGATTGAATTTCACGAAATCACCAAGCCGGCGATTCAAAGCGCGGTGAAGCATCCCAGGACCGTGGAAGTGGACCGGGTGGATGCGCAGCAGGCCCGACGGGTCTTGGATAGGGTGGTAGGTTATAATCTCAGCCCTTTGCTGTGGCGCAAAGTGCGTAAAGGCTTAAGCGCCGGCCGGGTCCAATCGGTGGCGGTGAGGCTCATAGCGGAAAGGGAGGAAGAGATTAGGTCCTTTACCCCTGAAGAATACTGGACCCTAACCGCAGTGCTGGGCGCGGCGGGAGACAAAATAGAAGCTAAACTTGTCAAAGAGGGCAACGACAAAATAGATGTCCGCAGCAAACAGGAAATGGACCGGGTCCTCGCCGAAGTTAAAGGGAAAAACTTTACTTTGCAGGAAGTGCGGAAAAGGGAAAAAAGACGCAATCCCCCAGCTCCGTTTACCACCAGCAGCCTGCAGCAGGAGGCCTACCGCAAACTTAATTTTACTGCCCGCAAGACCATGCTGGTAGCCCAGCAATTATATGAAGGCCTTGACTTAGGCAAGGACCTGGGTACTGTCGGTCTGGTTACCTATATCCGTACCGACTCTACCAGGGTTTCCGAACTGGCGGTTGCCGAGGCTAAGGAGTTTATCACCGCCAAGTTTGGACCAGAGTACTACCCCGAGGAAGTGCGCAAGCACCAGGCTAAAGGCAAGATCCAGAACGCCCATGAGGGCATCCGGCCCACGTCGGTTCAGATACTGCCCGAAAAGGTTAAGGATAGACTAACGCGGGACCAGTACAAGCTCTATAAGCTGGTTTGGGACCGGTTTGTTTCCAGCCAAATGAGCGCAACTGTACTGGACACTACTGCCATGGACTTTAACGCCGGTAATTTTATTTTCCGGGCCAGCGGTTCAGTGATACGTTTTCCCGGCTTTATGCAGGTGTATATTGAGGGCAGGGATGAAGATGCCCCGGAAGAAGCGGGCGGGATTTTACCCGACCTGCAGGAGGGGGCTGTGCTGAAACTCAAGTCTCTTGATTCCAGGCAGCATTTTACGGAGCCGCCTCCGCGTTACACGGAAGCTTCCCTGGTAAAGAAGATGGAGGAGGCGGGAATTGGCCGCCCAAGCACTTATGCTCCTACTATCGAGACAATTCAAACCCGGGGCTATGTGGTGCGGGAAGATAAGCACCTCTTTCCCACCGAACTGGGAGAAATAGTTGTTGAGTTACTGAAAAGCCATTTTCCCGATATCATTGACGTAGAGTTTACCGCCGGCATGGAGGAGAAACTTGACGGCATTGAAGAAGGTAAACTGGAATGGAAGGCAGTCATCCGAGATTTCTACCAGTCCTTTAAGGCAACTCTAGAGAAGGCCGAAAACGAAATCGGTGAAATCGAGATTGAAGATGAGGTAACAGACCAGCCATGTGAGCAGTGCGGCCGTATGATGGTAAAAAAAGTCGGCAGGTTTGGCAAATTTTTGGCCTGTCCCGGCTTTCCTGAGTGTCGCAACACCAAACCACTGCTGGAAGAAATCGGCGTTCCCTGTCCGAGCTGCGGCGCTCCGATTGTAGTGCGCCGCTCTAAAAAAGGACGCAAGTTTTTCGGCTGCAGCCGCTACCCTGAGTGTGAATATATCTCCTGGGAGCGCCCTGCGGGCAAGCAGTGTCCCAGGTGTGATAAACCCCTGGTAATCAAGTTTTCGAAACGGGGCGGTAATAAACTGGTCTGCCTCGACAAGTCGTGCCGTTATGAGGAAATGGCAGGGGAGCAGGTCACCAAGGAACAGATCCTGGCTGACGGCGGAGTTTACCAGGATTCGGCTAATTAAGCGAGATGAAAATATGAAGCCTGACATCATTGTAATCGGGGCCGGGTTGGCCGGGTCCGAGGCGGCTTGGCAGGCTGCCCGGCGTGGCTTGAAGGTAAGGCTCTACGAAATGAGGCCTGACAAGCTGACTCCTGCCCACCGCACGTCCTGGTTTGGAGAACTTGTATGCAGCAATTCACTCCGGGCCGCCGGTCTGGAAAATGCTGTTGGATTGTTAAAAGAAGAGATGCGGCGCATGGGTTCTTTGATCATGGCTGCAGCCGACCAGCACCGGGTCCCGGCGGGCGGGGCTTTGGCTGTTGACCGGGAGTTATTTGCCAGAGAAATCACCCGGCGACTGGAAGAAGAGCCTTATGTGCAAATTGTCAGGGAAGAGCTCGGGGAGATTCCCCGGGGGGATATATCCGTCACTGCCAGCGGGCCCCTGACGGAAGGGGCCTTGGCCAATTCTATAAGACAGTTGACCGGTAACGAGTATCTCTATTTTTTTGATGCTGCAGCCCCAATCATAACCAGGGAATCTATAGATTTTGACAAAGCCTTTTGGGCGTCCCGCTATGACAAAGGGGATGCTGATTATTTAAACTGCCCTATGACCAGGGAGGAATACGAAGATTTTTACCGGGCGTTAGTAGCGGCAGAAGTGCACCAGGTGAAAGACTTTGAACGGAACATGGTGTTTGAAGGGTGTATGCCCATCGAAGTAATGGCGGCCCGGGGCCCCCAGACTCTTACTTTCGGTCCCCTTAAGCCCGTGGGCCTGGCAGACCCCCGCACAGGCAGGCGGCCTTGGGCTGTGGTCCAACTGCGTAAGGAAAACCGGGAAGGGACCCTATTTAACCTCGTGGGTTTCCAGACCAACTTGAAATGGGGCGAACAACAGCGGGTACTGCGTATGATTCCCGGTTTAGAGCAGGCTGAGTTTGTCCGTTTCGGTGTGATGCACCGCAATTCCTTTTTGCACGGGCCTAAGGTTTTGCTGCCAACCTTTCAGCTTAAGGCAGCCGGATGCGGCCAGATGTTTTTTGCCGGTCAGATCACCGGGGTTGAGGGTTACCTGGAATCAGCAGCCAGCGGGCTTGTGGCCGGCATAAATGCGGCCCTTCTGGCCGGAGGCCGGGAACCGGTTGTGTTACCGCGGGACACAGCCCTGGGAGCATTGGCCTGGCACGTGGGCTGCTCGGAAACCGATGACTTTCAGCCCATGAATATCAACTGGGGACTCTTTCCGTCCTTAGAAGAAAAGATTAAGAACAAACGGGAGAGGGGTGCCAAATTGGCAGCCCGGGCCCTGGCCGCCCTGGAGTCGTTTGTTTCAGAAGGCAATCTGTTGTAATATAGAGATGCAGTCTTAAGGGACGGGGGAGGTTTCGATGAAAATCGATGAAGCTTTGGAACTCCTCTTGGTGCATCTTAAGGCGGAAAAGAACGCGTCCCCTCTGACTATTTCCTCATACCATACTGATTTGGTTCAGTTTCAGAGATTTTTAGCCGGAGAAACGGGTTTGGAGCAGGGCGAACTGACTGTACACCAGATAAGGTCGGCAGAGGTGCGTAATTATCTGGGTACTTTGGCCGAGGCAGGCGTGAAGCGGACCACCATGGCCAGAAAGCTTTCAGCCCTGCGAACGTTTGTTAAATTCCTGTGCCGGGAGGAAATCTTGTCCCAAAATCCTCTTAGCAAGGTATCTACCCCCAAGCTGGGCAAGTATTTGCCAAGCTTTTTGTACCCGGGCGAGGCCAAGCTCCTGGTCGAAGCTCCGGAACTGACCACTCCTGCCGGACTCAGGGACAGGGCTATCCTGGAAACCCTGTATTCCTCGGGGCTTAGGGTGAGTGAACTGACCAATCTGGACCTGCCGGACGTTGACCTTGGTTTAGGGTATGTCCGCGTATTTGGCAAAGGCGCCAAGGAAAGAATAGTACCTCTGGGTTCCTATGCGGCTGAGGCAATCCGTACTTATCTGGGGGTGCGGAGCGCAGCCGGGGAAAAAGCACTGTTCCTTAACAAGGGCGGTACGCGTTTAAGCGCCAGAAGCGTCAGGCGCCTGGTAGACAAATATGTTAAGGAGGCCGCCTTGAAAGGCGGCATAAGCCCCCATACCCTGCGGCATAGTTTTGCTACCCATATGCTGGAGGGTGGGGCTGATTTGCGGAGTGTGCAGGAACTCCTGGGACATGTCAAGTTGTCTTCGACCCAGATTTACACCCACGTTACCAGGGAACGGCTGAAACAAGTTCACAGCCGCTTTCATCCCAGGGAGCGGGACTAGGACTTAAGAGAATGTGTCAAGGGTTAGAATTCAGAAGTCAGGAGTCAGGAGTCAGGAGTCAGAATGTTAAAGTAGTGTCTGTAGTTTGTGTAATGCATCACTGGGAGGGCGGTAAGAACCGTCTCAGGGGTCTTGGATGCCGCATGCGGCATCCCCGATGCATGAAATTCAGGTCGGAACCAGAGACCCGATTGTCAATCCCGAAAGTATTCTGAATTCTGACTCCTGACTCCTGAATACCTTAATGATTACCCACAGGGGGGCTGATTATGGAGTTTCACGGAACAACCATTGTTGCGGTGAAAAAAGGCGATAAAGTGGCTGTGGCTGGCGACGGCCAGGTGACCTTCGGCCAGGCAACCATTATGAAGCACAAGGCGCGCAAAGTGCGGCGCCTTTATCAGGGCCAGGTGGTTGCCGGGTTTGCTGGTTCGGTAGCTGACGCATTTACTTTGTTCGAGAAATTTGAAGCCAAACTGGGCGAATACAGGGGCAACTTGCAGCGGGCCGCGGTAGAAATGGCCAAGGATTGGCGCACCGATAAGGTCCTGCAGAAGCTGGAGGCCTTGCTTATCGTGGCTGACCGGCAAAACCTGTTGATTATTTCGGGCGGCGGGGAAGTCATCGAACCCGACGATGGAATTGCTGCCATCGGGTCCGGCGGCAATTACGCCCTGGCTGCAGCCCGGGCTCTGGCAGCCCATACCGGCTTGGAACCGGTGGAAATTGTTCGGGAAGCCATGAAAATAGCGGCAGGTATTTGCGTATATACTAATGAACATATCTCTCTGGAAGAAATCAACGGCTAAGGGAGGGTTAAGGTTGGATAACCTCACTCCGCGGCAGATTGTGCGGGAGTTGGATAAATACATTGTGGGTCAGGAGAAGGCCAAAAGGTCTGTGGCGGTGGCTTTGCGCAACCGCTACCGCCGCAGCAAACTGGCCGCTGAACTGCAGGACGAAATCGTGCCGAAAAATATCATCATGATAGGGCCCACCGGCGTTGGCAAGACTGAAATAGCCAGACGGCTGGCTAAGCTGGTCAATGCCCCTAGATCGGA
>JAJYNB010000235.1 GCA_021786555.1 Bacillota bacterium
ATCTCCCCTGTTTATCGATACCGGTGGCTTTTACGGTAATGGGATCGCCAACCTTGACTATGTCCTCAACTTTTTCGACACGTTCCAGGGCCAGCTGGGAAATGTGAACCAAGCCTTCCTTACCTGGAAGCCCTAAAACCCCAGGGATCACCTCTACAAAGGCGCCAAAATCCATCACCCTGGTTACTTTGCCATCATAAGTCTTGCCAACTTCGATGTCCTGGGTAATCCCCTCGATGATTTTTAGAGCTCGCTTGCCGGCTTCACCGTCTATAGCGGCGATATAAACCCGTCCATCGTCTTCAATGTCAATTTTAACCCCTGTTTCATCGATAATCTTCTTGATGGTTTTACCGCCAGGTCCGATCACATCCCTGATCTTGTCCGGATGTACCGTAGTAGTAATCATCCGTGGCGCATAGGGCGACAATTCAGTGCGAGGCTTGTCAATGGCCTGAAGCATTTTTCCAAGGATGAACATCCTGGCTTCGTGGGCTTGGTTCAAGGCTTTTTCCAGAACTTCACGGGAAACCCCGCTTATTTTGATATCCATCTGCAGAGCAGTAATCCCCGTTGCTGTGCCGGCGACTTTGAAGTCCATGTCACCCAGGTGATCCTCCATACCCTGGATGTCTGTCAAAACAGCCACGTTTTCCCCTTCTTTGATGAGCCCCATGGCTGCGCCAGCCACCGGCGCCTTAATCGGAACACCCGCATCCATCAAAGACAAGGTACTGCCGCAAACACTGGCCATAGATGTTGAGCCGTTCGATTCCAGTACCTCGGAGACCAGCCGGATAGTATAAGGAAATTCTTCCGCGGGCGGAATCATCGGCTCCAGAGCCCTCTCAGCCAAGGCGCCATGGCCGATTTCCCGGCGTCCGGGACCGCGCATCGGCCTGGTTTCACCCACGCTGTAAGGTGGGAAATTATAATGGTGCATATAGCGTTTGGATTCTTCCACACCCAGCCCGTCAAGAATCTGTTCATCCCCAATAGCTCCGAGAGTGCAGACATTTAGTACTTGCGTCTGACCCCTGGTAAATAAACCTGTTCCGTGGGTTCTGGGAAGCACCCCGACCTCACAGCTTATTTTACGCACTTCTGTGAGCGCCCGGCCATCAGGTCTGATGCCATGAACCGTAATCAACTCCCGTACTATTTCCTTGACAATGTTGTCCAGCACCGTGTTAATCGCCTTGGTATCCTCCGGATAGGCTTCAGCGAAATGCACTAAGGTGTCTGTCTTGACCTGGTCAATGTCCTCTTCCCTGGCCAGTTTGTCCGGGTTCTGTACGGCCTTACGCATGTTTTCGGCAGCAAACTCCCGCACGGCCAGGTCTATTTCTTCCGGAACCTTAAACAGTTTGACTTCCCGCTTGGGTTTAGCCAGACCCTTCTCCTCCGCAGCTGCGCGATACTGTTCGATAAACTCCACTATGCGGCGAATTTCCTTATGTCCAAACATAATGGCTTCCAGCATCACATTCTCCGGAACTTCCTTGGCCCCGGCTTCAACCATCATCACCGCATCCTTAGTGCCGGCTACGGTTAGATGCATCTGACTCTTTTCCGCCTGTGCCAAAGTGGGGTTAATCACGAATTGGTTATCCACCATGCCCACTATCACCGCGCCAATGG
Source organism: Bacillota bacterium (assembly GCA_021786555.1). Lineage (GTDB taxonomy): Bacteria > Bacillota > Desulfitobacteriia > Desulfitobacteriales > JAJXUE01 > JAJZPO01. Next base: position 1,642 of record JAJYNB010000235.1, read on the forward strand.
GCCCGTTGAAAGGAATATCCGAAATCGTTAAAGCGGCAGAAGCGCCGTTGATAGCTGTTACATCAGGGGGGCTGTCCTGGTCCACAGACTGGACAGTGGCAATCACCTGGACATCGTTGCGAAAACCTTTGGGAAACAATGGCCGGATGGGGCGGTCGATCAGCCTGCCGGAAAGGATGGCCTTTTCGCTGGGACGTCCTTCCCGCTTAATAAAACCGCCTGGAATTTTGCCGACTGCATAAAGTCTTTCCTCATAATCTACTGTCAAAGGGAAAAAATCGATTCCCTCTCTGGGCTGCGCCGATGCTGTCGCGGTTACCATTACCACCGTTTCTCCATACCTCACAAAAGCAGCCCCGCCGGCCTGCTTTGCCAATCTACCGGATTGAATGGTCATGGTCCGACCACCGAGTTCCAGTGACATTTCCAAGATGTTGTTTTCCTGCACCAAATAGAACCTCCTTAGTTCTTTTCCAACTTTATCTTTATTTTAAACTCTTTTGACTTCGACATATTGGTATTATTTCCTTCCTTTCGGAAAAAAAATCCTCCATTCAAAACCTTCCCAGCCGTTGTTTGCTCAAATCTCTCATCCAATGCAAAAAGAGGAGCCAAAAAGCTCCCCTAAAGATTCGTTAACCAGGCGACAACCAAGCTAGACGCCGCTTCCACACGCAAAACCCTTCAGAACAACGACCCCGAATGGAGGCCGTTCAAAAACAAGTATAGCGCGAAGCAGCTGCTGCCGGCACCGGAGGCGTACTAGACGTACGTTGAGGATGCCGGCAGCAGCCGCGACAAAGCTAGACGCCGTGATTTATTGGGGCCCCCGCAAAATCGTAGCTGATGAGACTGCCTAATGATTTTGTGGGGTAGTTCTACGGCCTCCAGGCCTACAAATTAACCGGGAGATAAAAGGTTCTCTATATTCTGTTTCCCTTGGGGCAGCTTGTATGTAGCATTGCGGTAGGTAAGGTAATCGGCGTAAACCAACAAAGTGTACTTCTTGCCGCTGACTGTAAAGGTGATATTCAAGGGGTCACCCGCATCCTGCGGCAAAGTGGTGGACTGAAGCTGCACCGAACGAATCGATCTCAATATTGCGTTACGGGCCGGGGTTTGATCGGTTTCTTCCGCAAAAATCCCGCCTTTTACCGTGACTTTGCCGGCCTTAAACAGGTATCCCAGCATGCTCTCCTGGTATGCCCGTGGCGGCAGCCATTTCTCCAGGCTTTTCCAGACATCACCTTTTTCCATATAGTAGTGGCGGACGTTGTCACTGCCTGCGCCAAAACGAAGTTGGTCATAAACGTCAAGTTGCAGGTTTTTGTCCTCCAGTTTAATCTGGTACGCTGGAAAATCGGCGCTGCCTACCACCTGGGCCAGCTCATTGCTTTCCTTCAATTCTCCCGCATCCCCCAGATACTTGACAAGGTCTTTGCGTTTTGCTTCGTCCAGGGCCAGGCTCTGACCGGTATCCTGAGCTACAAGTTTGACATTCTGCGAATCCAGCAAGGCTTGCTGCAAAACTTTAAGACCAAATTCCTGGGACTGGCTCTGGGCTGGGTTTTCGCCGGTTTTGTTGGCAACCGCGGGGGCTGCGCTCTCCTGCCCTCGCTTGGTTACCTTGTCCAAAATGTTTGTGCAGCCTCCGGTTAACAGTACGGTTAGGGCTAAGGCTAGAACAAAGACACGAAACTTCAGGGCTATCCCCTCCTTCTGGTAATTATTTCCAATCCTAATTACCAATTTTAAGGGAATAACTGCTAATTGTCAATATTTTCCATTAAAAAATTAAGTTTGATTGCTCTTTTGGGGCAGCGCCGCAATGAGGAGCAAGCTGAAAGCCGCAAAGATCAACACACCCCAATAAACGCTGTGCAGGGCTTTGCTTAACCCCGTTTCGAGCACCGCCAGGACATTCTGCGACAAGCCTGCCCTTCGGGCCGGATCAAGCAATACATTGGCAAAATCCACATTAATGGAAATACTAACTCCCTGGGCGCTGCGCAAGTAATTACTCATGCGGGTGTTCAGCACGCCGCCCAATAACGATGCGCCAAGCGTACTGCCCAAGAGGCGCATGAACATGTTGGAAGCTGTAGCAGCTCCCCGGGTTTGCCATTCCACGCTGCTCTGAATCGCTACCACAAATGTGGTGGTGGCAAGTCCCATACCAACCCCGACCAGAAATGAACCCACTCCAGCCCATACCGGGCCCTTTTCCGGCTGCAACATGACAAAGAAAACCGCTCCAAGGCAAAGAATCAGACCTCCTGCCAGGGCCGTCCTGCGGTAGCCAAACCTAAGCATAAGTCTGCCTGCAACCGCGGCAGCCAGGGGCCAGCCGATAGACATCATAGCCAGGGTAAACCCGGCAACCGTAGGCGATTCGCCCATTACTCCCTGCACAAAGGCCGGGAGAAAAGATGATATGCCAATCAGCACGATGCCTGTGGTCAGGGATGCAGCATTCGACAGAAAGATTAGGCGGTTGTGCCAAATATCCAGAGGCATCATAGGTTCAGCGGCTTTGCCCTCATGCACTACAAACCAGACCAGACCAAAAACGGAGCAGGCCATAAGGACAAGAACCGGCAATGAACTCCACACCCAGGCAGTCCCCCCCTGAATCAGTACCACCATCAGGGAACTGATGGAGACGAACAACAGGGCGGATCCTAGATAATCAATTTTGTGCTGTTTTTTTTCTACTTTTTCTGCCAGGAATAGGGTTATTCCCAAGACCGCCAGCACACCTATCGGGATGTTAAGCCAAAAAACCCAGGCCCAATTGACATATTGCACCATAACCCCGCCGAGGGCCGGCCCGACCACGGAGGAAATTCCCCAGACGCTGGAAAGGTAGCCCTGGACTCGGGCCCGCTCCTCCAACGTATAGATGTCCCCAACGATGGTGGTGGCAATAGCTTGGACTGCTCCTGTTCCCAACCCCTGCACCAAGCGAAAAAATATGAGCATTTGCATGGTGCGGGCAAAACCGCATAACAGGGAACCCAGCAGGAATACCGCCGTGCCGAAAACAAAGACCGGTTTCCTGCCATAAAGGTCGGCTAACTTGCCGTAAATCGGTATGGTAACGGCCTGCATCAACAGGAACACGGAAAATACCCAGCTGAACAAGGAAAACCCGCCCAAATCACCCACTATACTGGGCATGGCTGTAGCGACAATTGTCGCTTCCACTGCAGCCATAAACATGGCCAACATAACGGATGCCAGGACCAGAGGACGGTTGGTTTCTTTGGCCACGGGCAGGGCTTTGCCAGCCTCCATTAGTCTCACCCCACTACTTGTGCTTCAGCCCGTCTTAAGAAACCCTGGCGTGGTTGCCGCCATAATCCCTCAAGGCCACGGACGCTTTGAAAAAAAGTGGCACACCCGCAAAACCGGGCTGCCACTTAATCCTGTCTGACGGTTTTCGGTTGTTGGCCGCCTGGGCGTCTAGTGACGCAGGCCAAGGTTCTCAACTATCTTGCGGTAACGGGCAAAATCTGTTTTCTTCAAATAGTTCAGCAAACCCCTGCGCTGGCCAACCATTTTCAACAAACCCCGGCGGGAATGGTGGTCTTTCTTATGGGTTTTGAAATGCTCAGTCAAGTAGTTAATCCGCTCAGTAAGAATTGCAATTTGTACTTCGGGTGATCCGGTATCCAGTTCATGCAGTTTGTACTTGCCAATAATTTCTTGCTTTTTTTCCGAAGTGAGGGCCATGTTTAATTCACCTCCTATTCTGTGTACATCCCCGTAAGCCAAGAAAACCGCCGGAGACTCGGTATTCTGAGCAAACGGTTCATTTCGCTGACAGACCTGATTACTGGTCAAGTATTCAGGAGTCAGGAGTCAGAATTCAGAATACTTTAAGCTCTAATTCTTTGTCCAATTCTGCTCTGACAATAAATGATCAGTAGTGCCGCAATGCGACACGGATGTCCGGCTCCAGCATTCTGACTCCTGACTCCTGACTTCTGACTCCTGCTTGCTTATTTGCCTATGATCGTAATTACCAGCCTCCCGGTGGAAATATCTTTGGCCACCAAATCAAAATTGCGCCCCGATCTGGCCGAAAAGCCGCGGAAGCGGGTGGCTGCAGGAATGTTCCCTGGGATTTGACTGGCGGCCAGTTGAATGTCCGTGATAGTGATTCTTTCCTGGCGGAAGTCCCGTAACCGCTTTTTCGCGTGCTCAGTAATAATGACCCTCACGCAAAAAAACCTCTATTCAAGGAGTTTGGCTTTATACCGGTCAATTTCCTCCTGAACCATCAGGGTGTACAGGGCGTCTTGAAAGGCCTGCCTGGCCGACCTGTTGCTGCCGCTATTCCGGTACAGCTGTTCCAGTTCACGGCGCAAGTTGGTAAATTCGGGACTCAGACATAAGCCGGTAATTCTTTTGGCAAGGTCCTCCATTTCGGCGTGTCGAGGGTCCGTTACAGGAGCACCCACGTTGACTCCTCCCTTAGATTCCGTTGCCGCACTCATTCTAACACAGCCTTGCTGGAAAGTAAAGTTTACGCTAAATCAAGGTATTCAGGAGTCAGGAGTCAGAATTCAGAATATCGATGCCGCATTGCGGCACCACTGATAGATGAAAATTACATTTAGTTTCGGGGCAGAATATCTCGCTATGATAAACGTTTTCTTATTCTGACTACTGACTCCTGAATTCTGACTCCTCACTATTATAATATCTGTTTATTATGCTTAAATTCCGGTATATTGTCGTTTTTTAAAATGTTATAGGATGTTATTTGATCGTTTTTTAATTGCCGGAGCAGGTCGCCTACGTTGGCAAATTTCCGTTCGTCCCGCAGGTGCCGCCGGAAAAACACTTCAACGGTTTGCCCATAGATATCCCGGTCAAAATCGAAAATGTGAGCCTCAATGACATCTTCGCTCCAGGCCTTAAATGTAGGCTTGGCGCCGATATTTACCATGGCCGGGTAGAGGCTGTCCTTGCTGACTGAGACCCATGCCGCGTATACGCCCCTGGCTGGAATCAACAAGTCCTCCGGCGGCTCCACATTGGCTGTGGGATACCCAATAGTCCGCCCCCGGCGGTCACCCTGCACCACCATTCCTGGCACAGAAGGCCAGTACCCGAGAAATTTTTCCGCTTCATCTATGTCGCCTCGTTCCAGGGCGCCGCGGATCAGAGTAGAGGAGACGATAACATCGTCTACCCGCCTGGGCTCAATCACGCTGACACCAAAGCCCATTTCCTCGCCAAGGCCCACCAGTTCATCAGGCCCGCCCTTGGCGCCTGAGCCAAAACTATAGTTGAATCCCACATAAACGTGAACAGTATCCAGTTTCTCCCGCAAAATCCGGCGCACAAACTCCGCCGGGGACAGCATGGCCAATTCAAGGGTAAAAGGCAGCAATATGGCAACATCCACTCCCAGTGCCTCAAAATGCCTTAGGCGCTGAGGTAAGGTAGTCAATAATTTGGGGAATTTCTCCGGCGCCAGAACCTTCATGGGATGGGGAACAAAAGTCACTACTGCCGAAAGCCCGCCGCTTTGTTCAGCCCGGGTCACGGCAGCCTTGATCAGTTCCCGATGCCCCAGGTGGACTCCATCGAAATTGCCTAGTGCTGCCACCACGTGGCGCAGGCCAGCCTGTTCTAATTCTGCCAAATCGTTGATCACTCTCACTGTCAGGCTAGCTCCTTTCTTCTGCGTCAGTTTCGCAGCCGAACACTTTCTTTGGCCGGATTTGCCCTTGTTCGTCGCTTAAACCAAGGGCCAGAAAGTCTCCCCTCGGCCCGTAAAGTTTGACCCAGTGGCCGGAATCTTGCGGAAAAGTGCCTGAATAGTCCACCGCAGCAAGGCTTAAGCCGTTGAGCAAAGCTTTGACCCGGTGTTCCTTCACTGTCAGTGCGGTCAGGTGCTCCAACCCACGGTCTGACGGCAACAAAAAACTCCAGTCTCCCTGTTCAACCGCCTGCGCCAGCTCTTCCAGCGTCCACGCCCTGTCCAGTTTAAAGGAGCCAGACCGCGTACGCAGCAGATAAGTCATGCAGGCTCCACTTCCCAGGTTATTGCCCCAATCGGCACATAGGGTGCGGATATAAGTCCCTTTGGAGCAAGAGACGTCGAACAGGATGCTGGGAAATTCTTGCTCCCAATTATAAGCCACTGGCCTGATTTCTTCAATCAGCACTTCCCTGGGCTCACGCTCCACTTCCTTGCCCTGGCGAGCCAGTTCATACAGTTTCTTTCCCCCATGTTTTACCGCCGAGACCATGGGCGGTACCTGTTTGACCCTGCCCGTTAAAGCCGGAATCACGGCCAAGGCTTCCTCATAGGTAGCGCGGACCGCCTGCCGGCTGGTAACTCTGCCGAACCCGTCCAGGGTATCGGTGGTAAATCCAAAGGTCACTTCTGCCCTGTACGCTTTCCCACTGGCGGAAATAAATTCAGCAACCCTCGTAGCGGTTCCCACACATACGGGCAGCACTCCGGCCGCTCCCGGGTCCAGAGTGCCCGTATGGCCCACTGCCCTGACGCCGAGAAGACGTCTAATAACAGCTACCACATCATGAGAAGTCATTCCAGGAGGTTTGAGCACACTAATAATGCCGTTCATCCAACGCCTCAACAAATTCCTTCGCTATGCTGATTACCCGTGGTACCACCTGGCCCAGTTCTCCCTCAATCAAGCATCCTGCTGCCCGCTGATGACCTCCGCCGCCAAACACCGCCGCCAATTTGTTAACATCTACCAGTTGTTTCGAGCGGAGACCTACTTTAACCTTGCCCGGAGCAATCTCCCGAAATAACATGCCCACTTCCACCGTATCTATAGCCCTGGTAAAATTGATGATCCCTTCAGTATGCTCATCTTTGGCTCCCAACCGCTGTAAGGTAGCACGGTCCAGCGAAATCCAGGCCACCCTGTGATCCGGGGTCATCTCCAGTCTGTCCAGAGCCCGGCCCAACAGTTTGACTGAAGCCAAAGACTTGGTTTCGTACAGGCTCTGATTTACTGCGGCTACATCCAAACCCGTACCAATCAGCTTGGCGGCCAGCAAGTGGACAGACACGGTTGTACTACTGTACTGAAAGGACCCCGTGTCTGTAGCTATGGCCGTGTATATCAGTACACCAAGTTCCCTGTCCCAGGGCACTCCCAGGGCATCGATGATATCTGCCACCAACTGGCCGGTGGCTGCCGCGTCCGGGTGTACGTAATTCACTGCACCGAACTGGGTATTAGAAACGTGGTGGTCAATGTTCACGAGAGTTTTGTCCCGCACCAGTGCGGACAGGCCTTCACCCAAGCGGGCCATGTCGCTGCAGTCGAGACATACGGCGACCGAGGGCCAGTCCTTAACTTCTTCCGGCAAGCGAACGGTTTCTGCCAAGGGCAAAAAAGTCAAATACTCCGGGATTGGGTCGCTGTTGACCATTGTTACTTCTTTGCCCAAAGCCCGCAGCGCTTTGCCCAGGGCCAGCATGGAACCAATGCAGTCCCCGTCTGGAAGGACATGGGACAATAGGACAAGACGCCCTGTCTTTTGCAGTTTCTCGACTACCTGATGCAGCAAATCCATGCCTAATTCTTCTCCCCGGATTTTGTTTCGTCCTGAACCTGGTGCAGAAGGTTGGAAATTTTTAAGCCATGCTCGAGAGACTGGTCAAGCTTGAAAACAATCTCCGGGGTGTGGTGCAGGCGCACCCGTTTGCCCACTTCGCTGCGTACAAATCCGGCTGCCCTGTTTAAAATCTGCAGTGACTCCTTGACGTCATCAGCGCTTCCCAACACGCTGACATAGACCCGGGCATGGCTGAAATCGGGCGCCGCTTCCACAGCAGTCACTGTGACAAAGCCTACCCGCGGGTCTTTAAGCTCCTCGCGCACTATTTGCGAAATCTCTTCTTTCAAGGCTTCACCGACCCTGCCTACACGGTATTTGCCCACAGGTCATACCCCCATTACAGTTCGCGCTTGACTTCTTCCATGACAAAGGCTTCAATAATGTCCCCTTCTTTAACGTCATTGAACTTCTCAATCCCGATGCCACACTCAAAACCACTCATGACTTCCTTCACGTCATCTTTGAACCGCTTCAGGGATTCCATCTTGCCTTCTAAAATTACCACTCCGTCCCGGATAACCCGGACTTCCGCCGAGCGGGTAATTTTACCTTCCAGAACAAAGCATCCGGCAATCGTTCCAGCCTTAGGCACTTTGAAAGTAGCCCGGACCTCTGCCTTGCCTAAAACATTTTCCACAAAGTCCGGATCCAGCAAGCCAGTCATGGCAGCTTTTACGTCCTCAATAGCGTCATAGATAACCCGGTAAAGCCTGATGTCGACGCCTTGGCGTTCTGCCGTGGACTTGGTGTTGGCGTCGGGCCGTACGTTGAAGCCAATGATAATGGCATTGGATGCCGCCGCCAGCATAACATCGGTTTCCGTAATGGCCCCTACGCCGCCATGGATGGGATTAACCCGGACTTCCGCAGTCGAAAGACGTTCCAGAGACTGCCGCAGGGCTTCGATGGAACCCTGGACGTCGGCTTTGATGATTACGTTCAACTCTTTGACCTGGCCCTCTTTGATTCGTTCAAACAGGTCATCCAGGCTCACTTTGACGTTGCGTTTCGCCTCTTCGGCCTTTTTCTCATCCTGGCGATAGGAAATGACGGACTTGGCCGTCTTCTCATCCTCAATGGCATTAAAAGTATCCCCCGCCATGGGTACTTCAGACAGCCCCAGCACCTCTACCGGCATAGATGGGCCGGCTTTCTTGATCCGCCTGCCCTTGTCATCTACCATGGCTCTCACTTTGCCCACGGCAGTCCCTGCTACCAGAATGTCCCCGATAGATAAGGTACCTTTTTGTACCAGTACTGTAGCCACAGGTCCGCGCCCTTTGTCCAACTGGGCTTCTACCACGGTACCGGCAGCTTTGCGGTTTGGATTTGCCTTCAATTCCTGAACCTCTGATACAAGGAGAATCATTTCCAGGAGCCCTTCGATGTTTTGTTTAGCTTTGGCGGAAACAGGACACATGATGGTGTCGCCGCCCCATTCTTCCGCCACCAAACCGTACTCAGTAAGTTCTTGTTTAACCCTGTCCGGGTTGGCGTTGTCTTTGTCTATTTTGTTAATGGCAACAATAATTGGCACTCCTGCGGCCTTGGCATGGTTGATGGCCTCAATGGTTTGGGGCATGACGCCATCGTCGGCAGCCACCACAAGAATGGCAATGTCTGTCACCTGGGCCCCTCTGGCCCGCATGGCGGTAAAGGCTTCGTGCCCAGGTGTATCCAGAAAAGTGATTTTCTGTCCTTTAATTTCCACCTGATAAGCCCCGATATGCTGGGTAATGCCCCCTGCTTCCCTGGCAGTGACGTTGGTAACTCTGATGGCATCAAGCAGGGAAGTCTTACCGTGGTCCACGTGGCCCATGACCGTCACCACTGGCGGCCTCCATGTCAGGGATTCCGCGGCATCCGCTATCTCCTCAATTACTCCCGCCGGCTTCTCGACCTTGACCTCCACCTCAACGCCAAACTCCTGCCCGATAATCACCGCTGTCTCAGCGTCGACTTCCTGGTTGATGGTCGCCATGACCCCCAGGCCCATAAGCTTCATGATAAGTTCGGATGATTTGCGGCTCATGAGGCTCGCCAGGTCCTGCACCGTAATAACCTCGGGCACTACGATATGCTTAGGTGCCGTGTCGCGGACTTCCCGGCCCTGGGGTCTCATCCCCCGGCCCTTGCCCCCGCTTTTCATCAAGCGTTCTTCAAGTTCACGCTTTTCCTTTTCCTTGCGGTCCACATGCTTTTTGTCCGGCGCCTTTTTCGTCTGGTCAAACCTTGGCCGCTGAGCGGTCTGCTCTCCCACAGCCGTAGGCGGTGCAGGGATAGGCGGCAGTCCAGGACGCCGATTCTGGCCCTGGGGCCGCTGTTCACCTGGAACACCCGGTCTGGGTGGCCTGTTTCCCGGGGCTCCCACAGGCCTCTGGCCCTGGGGCCGGGGTCCCCCGCCCTGCGCGGGCAATCCTCCAGGTCTGGCCCCCTGAAAACCGGGTCGGGGTCCGCCGGGCCTGGCTTCCATCATTTCACCCCGAGGCACGAAGGGCCGTTGTCCGTCCGGCCTGGGGCCTTGCGCTCCGGGCGGACGCATTCCTTGTGGTCTGGGGCCCGGCGCTCCCGGTGGACGGTTTCCCTCCGGCCTGGGTGCAGGCCCTCCTTGAGGCTGCATTCCCTGGGGTCTCGGGCCCTGCGGGCGCATGCCTTCCGGTCTGGGACCCGGCGCTCCCGGCGGGCGCATTCCCTGAGGTCTGGGACCCGGTGCTCCCGGCGGACGCATTCCTTCCGGCCTGGGACCAGGTGCTCCCGGCGGACGCATTCCTTCCGGCCTGGGACCAGGTGCTCCCGGCGGGCGCATTCC
>JAJYNB010000137.1 GCA_021786555.1 Bacillota bacterium
ATGGCTGCATATTCCCTGGTACCTTTATCTTGGAGGTTTGCTCAGCGTAATTATCATTTATTTGGTTGCTGTGAGTATTCCCAAAGTCGGAGTTTGTAACGCCACTACTGCAATCATCGTGGGCCAGGTTTCAGCCGCCGTCATAATTGACCATTTCGGCCTGTTCGGTGTGCAAAAACTGGCATGGAGCTACGCCCAGCTGTTAGGAATAGCATTCTTTGCCGTGGGAGCCAGGCTTTTGATACGCTAAGGTGACCGGTTCCTGCTGCCAACCACAGACAGCTGCGACATAATGTCATAAACCTCGTCACTGACCAAAACCTGCCTCACCTGACCATTGGCAGACAAAATAACTTTTTGCCTGCCATTATTGCGGTCTTTTTCGATTAATCCCAAGAGGAAACTATAGGCTTCTTCCGTCAACTCCATCTGTTCGAACTGGCCTTCGCGTACAAATATGGCCCAGTACCCTTTTGACAATTCCGCTAGTTGGCCCGAACCGTAAACTTCCTGAAAGACCAGGGGAAAATCCGGCGAGACCAGGCCCTGTGACAATAGGTCCGTTGTCTGGGTGGCTTGGGTTGGCGTATCCAGAGGCATTTTCAGCCGGCCAAAAAGATCTTGAAAGAAGCTCGGGAATAACAGGTATCCGATAACCCCAATTAGAACCAACCAAAAAGCCAGCGCTTGCAGATCCTGGATCATTTCGTTGCCGCGCGGACGCCCCCAGGAAGAACGGCTCATAGTCATTTCACCCCTTTTCCTTGCCTTTATTTATTATACGCTTACTCTGTCCGGTTATGATGCCCCGCCGGTTGCCTCCAAACCCCGTATCTTTTACAATGAAAGCGAGGTGGTAACTACGCAGTAGTCAGTAGTCAGGAGTCAGAATGAGATAACTGTTTATCATCTCGTAGTATTCTGACTACTGACTACTGACTACTGACTTCTGAATGCCTGAACAGCAACGCGAGGTGAGTATAAAGGTGTTGAAGGAAAAGCTGACACTGCTGCCGGGCAAGCCCGGCGTTTATCTAATGAAGGATGAAACAGGCCTTGTCATTTATGTGGGCAAGGCCAAGGTGCTGAGAAACCGCGTACGCTCTTACTTTTCGGGCTCCCATGATGCCAAAACCCAGGCCTTGGTCGCCAATATCGCTGACTTCGAGTATATCGTGACAGACTCTCCCGTAGAAGCTCTGATTTTAGAGTGCAACCTTATCAAGCAGCATAACCCGAAATACAACATTCTGCTGAAAGACGATAAAACTTACCCGTACATCAAGATTACCAATGAAGCAAACCCTCGACTGGAGGTTGTGCGCAAAGTGGAAAAAGATGGCGGGTATTATTTCGGTCCCTACCCCAATTCCAGCGCTGCCCAGGAAACTGCCCGCTTGCTAAACAAGATCTTTCCGCTGCGCAAATGCAGCCAGCTAAGAAGCCGCCCCTGCCTTTACTTCCACCTGGGGCAATGCCTGGCTCCCTGTAAAAAACCTGTAAGCCGCGAAACCTATACTGAGATTGTCAAAGAGGTCAGCGGCCTGCTTAAAGGGGGGGAAGCCGCCTTGGTAGCCGCCTTGGAAGAAAGAATGCGGCAGGAAGCCGCCAAACTTAATTTTGAGCGGGCCGGTGAACTCAGGGACCAAATCCACAACCTGCAGCAGATCATGGAAAAGCAAAAAATCACCAGTGTTGACCAGACCGACCGGGACGTCTTCGGTTTCGATGCCGCCCACGGTCTGATCTCGATACAGGTCCTGTACATCCGGCAGGGCAAGTTGATTTCCCGCGATGCTTCTGTCTTCCCCTACCATTCTGCCGCAGGAGAAGCTTTTCAGTCTTTTGTCCAACAGTTTTACTTTGAGAGTGCAGCAAGACCTAAAGAAATCCTTCTCCCTGCCGGCGCCGATCCAGAATTGCTGGCAGAATGGCTGAAAATCCCTGTCAAAGCTCCCCGCCGGGGAATCAAAAAAGAACTGGTGGATATGGCGGTTAAGAACGCCAAGGTGGCCTTGAATGAACAACTCTCCCTGATCAACCGGGAGGAAGAGCGTACCACCCGGGCATTGGCAAAGTTGGGACAAATCCTGGGGATCCCTACTCCCCGTCGTATTGAAGCCTTTGACAATTCCAATATCCAGGGTTCCTCGGCCGTAGCTGCCATGGTAGCCTTTGTGGACAGCAGACCTTCCCGCTCCGACTACCGGAAATACAAGATCCAAACAGTGCATGGGCCTGATGATTACGCTTCTATGGCAGAGGTGCTGCGCCGCCGTTACTCGCGCCTGCAGGCTGAGGACAAACCGTTCCCGGACCTCATTTTGGTGGACGGAGGCAAGGGCCAGGTTAATATTGCTGACGCCACACTGCAGGACTTGGGACTGCATATCTCTGTGGCCGGTATGGCCAAAGACGACTTTCACCGCACCTCAGACCTGATTCTGCCTGGCGCTTTGGGTCCGGTTCACCTGGAGAAGGGTTCCCAGGAGTTTTATCTGGTACAGCGGATTCAGGAGGAAGTACACCGCTTTGCCATCACCTTTCATCGCCAAAACAGGAGCAAAACTATGCTTCAGTCCACTCTGGATAATATACCAGGGGTCGGGGCAAAACGCCGCCAGGCCCTGCTCAAACACTTCGGTTCCTTAAAGAAAATACGCCAAGCCCAACCGGAGGATTTCCGTCCGCTTGGCATTGGGGACAAACTGGCGCGCACAATTTTAGCTGAACTGAACGGTGAATTAAATAATTAGCAAGGGGAATAATATGGCTAATTAAGAAAAAGACGGTGAAATAAATTGATTCTTAATTACCGCTTGGAATTCTGCCGCTCCTGTTATTGGAAGCAGACTGACAAATGTTCCCGGCATGACAATTATATCTCGAATAAAAATTCACCCCTGATGGTTAATTCCCGGGGTGAATGTCTGCGCAAACTTGAAGTTCCCTGGCTCGCTCAAATCTAACTAACGACAAAAAACACCCCCGGGTTTTTCTCGCCGGGGGTGTTTTTTACTTGTTGACGCGTCTGGCACCCAGATAGCGCTCGCCGTAGTATCCGGTGGTCATGTCTTGTACCACTACGCCCCTATTGGAAGAATCCACAAACCTGCCGCCCCCCATGTAGATACCCACATGGCTGGGACCGCGGGTGTAGGTGGTGAAGAACACCAGGTCGCCTGGCTTCAAATCACCTTTGGCAATAGGGCTGCCTGCGTGATATTGTTCGTAGGAAGAGCGGGGCAGGCTGATACCAAATTTGCCAAATACATATTTGGTAAAACCTGAACAGTCAAAACCCGTACCGGGTGATGTCCCGCCGAACCTGTAGGGAAGACCCCTGAAGCTTAAAGCGTAGCCGATAATTCCAGGGTCCGTTGCCGGCCCTGTGGAGCGTGAAACCACCTTGGGTTTTGCGGCGGCTTGATGAGCCGCAATTTTGGTCTGGGCAACTCTAACAGCGTTTGGAACAGTTGTCTGGACAGCATCAGCTGTTGCCGTGACCTTATTAACTCTAACCTTTTCTGGAGCCGTGTCTGCTTTAGCGTCAACGATAGTTTGGGTAACCCCCAGGCGTCTCAGCAAACTATCCTGTCCGTCGGGATTGACATAACTCAAATAAAACGGAGCCAGGGAAGGGAGCTTAGCCGGGGCAGGCGCCTTCGGGGCCGCCAGCAGTACAGAGCCTGAAACAAACAGACCCAATACAGCCGTTCCCCCGAAAACAAGGGACCGGTTGATCCTGGACATAGGTTGCCACCTTTCTTGCGGCCTACGAGGTTAGTTGACGGGTTCGGGCTAAAAGGTGTAAGAGCCCTACAGGAATGCCTGATTCACCCCGGAAAAATTTTTGTCCCCCGTTCCACTCAACAAGTGGATTCAGCCAACATATGACTTAACTAGTTTTAACATTCTACATAAAGTCACAAAATCCTGTAGACGATACAAGTTCGGGCAAAGAAAAAATATTCTGAAAAGCGTTCGTTCTCTACTAATTGTGTTTTTGCGCGTCAAATGATAAGATTTTCTTAAATGCTGTAGGGGGAAAATATTATGGTAGGACGTATTCTGGCGATATTCCTAATATTTTGTCTGGCGTTAATTTACAGCATTAATTCTTACTCTCAAACGAGCAAACTCAATTTTGCCGATATTACTTCCCTGCAAGTGGGTGACACCGGCTCCAAAGTATTTCAAGCCAATGACCCCCAGAACAGCCAGGCCCTTCATCATCTGGTGGATTGGTTCAACAGCGGTCATCTGCAAAACGCAGCTGTCAGTATCTCGTCCAACGGCCTGACCACCTTTACCTGGACTCTTAAAGACGGACGCCTTTTAAAAATGTACATGCCGCAGAAGTTCCAGGGATATTTCCTGGTAAAGGACTACAAACTTCCCCTGGTTTACAAACTTGCGGTTGAACAGCCGCCGGACTCGCTGCAGGCCTTTGAGCAGCCCTCGCAACAATGAAGATTTTAGCTAAAGGGGCAAACCCCGCTGTTTTGGGGGCCTGCCTCTTTTTTTTTGCAGCCCCTTGTAAGTGCGCTGGCGCCGCAGCTTGGTCAGTTCCCTCCTGACCGATCCCAGCCGCAGCAGCACCAGCAGGCTGAGCAGCAAGTCAGCCAACACGGCCAACAGGACAAGGTCTTGCATTGTCATAGGTCCACCCCCGAAACGCGGGATTTTATGGCTTAAATATTTGTTTAAAAGCCCAGTGACGGCGAATCTCACGGTCAACCCAGCGAAGGGACCAGGGATAGAGAAAACTCAAGGCTGAAAGCGCTCCCAGACCCAAGCCAAGGGGATTCATCCATGGCACCCATGTTTTCAGCCTTGCCAGCAATGCAGCTGTTTGGAGGCCGAAAAATGCAGTAGAAATCCATATGTAGGTGAGGCCGAGCAGCAGGGTAGCAACCCCCGACAGCCAGACCTTCCGAATCGGTGTAATAAGCACCAGCGGCACTCCGCCGGCCAGCAGCAGGTAACCGGCAGCCTTAAAGGGGTTCACCCATAAAAGCAGGAGTAAGGCTGTGGCGCTGTATACGGCCAACCCCGTCCGGCGCCCCATCACCCCTGCAGCAGTCAGTACCGGCAGTCCGCTGGCAAGGAACAGGACCCGCTTGCCGAAAGGCGTGTAGACACTGATTAGGGCCATAGCGACCCCTAGAGCTACCAGCACTCCGCCATAGGTAATCTTACGAGAGCCTTTTAACAGCATTCGATGATGTCCCCACCCATACACTCGCAGCAGCTGTCTAGGACACAGAGGCCACACAAGGCGTCACAGGCAGAACACCCTTCGCTGTGATGGTGGTGATCATAGTAGCGCCTGCTGCGAAATTCGGCCAGCACCGCGCCGCTGGGATCAAGAGACTCGGCCTGTATCAGGTATTGATGGGCCTTCTGATAAAACCCGGCCCGGTCCAGGATTTCCGCGGTGGTCAGGTAACGGCGCGGGTCGAATGGGTCCAGGCTAATCCTGGACTCCAGCTCCTGTACCAGTTGACGCAGAGTGCGGACATGAACTGGACCGCCAGGATAAGGGCAAACGCTCATAATCAATCTCCTCCCGGAAAAATTCGCGGACAAATGCGTTTTTATGCCATGAATGGGCGCCCCGGATTAGTTTGGCTAAAACTTCACCGGTGCTGCCCAAATCCAGGCTGCGCAAATTCCTTATCAATTCACCCAAGCTTCTCTCCAGCACGAAGTCCAATTCGCTGATTAGCGGCGGTGGCAGTCCCCGCACCTGTTTTGTCTCCAAGCCGTAGGCTGCGGTAATTGCATTGAACCGCTCAGCTGCGCAGTCGTGCTCGAAATCCCACAGGGCATCCCACAGATATATCCATCTCCCCAGGTTTTCACCCAACCCATAGGCTGCCTCCTGCTTCCCCCCAAAAGATGCTGCCGCCCGGGCCGCTATTGACCCCAAAAGAAATCCGGAAGGATAAAGCAGTTCATCCAACCAAGGGTTAGCATTCTCTTCAGCCTCCAGCTGCAAGGCGCCGGTTTCCCCAAACTCCGGCCAGGACGGCACTTTACTCTCGAGGTATTTTATCAATCTCTGCATAGCCCAACGTCGAACCCGCCCGGAACCATCGCGAATTTCGTCTTCTGCTTTGAGTTTTACCAAACTCACGCTGACCGCGGCGGCAAAATCAAATACTTTCCCCGGACCCATGGCCATGGGCTTACGGCGCCAGGGTGAAAACGGGCATGGCTTTCGCTCGATTAGCACCCCGCCTCCAGCAAGAGCAGAAACCAGCATGGCCAGGGCAGCAGCGTCGTAGGACAGGGCAAGACGAAATCCTTGAGAGCCGCAGCGCGCCAGAGCATGACAAATACCGCAGTAATGGGCTTGAAACTGCTCAAACTCCTCTGGGGAAAGGTATCCCTTCGGCACCCTCAACAGCCCGAACATTGCTCTCGCCTCTTCTCTTCCGCTTTTTCACAGCCTTCTCCTGCAACGCGAGCAAGGCTCGCCGGTTAGCTCAGGAGTGGAGCCGCAGTGGGGGCAAGTAACGACGCGCTTTTCCCGGCCCCGGGTTTTACTGTCGGGAGTCTGCAGACCGGAAAACAGGGTATAGATGCGGCGGTATATTTCCCTGTGCCGCCAAAAGTGCCGGACCAGAAGAAAGAGCAAAAAAACAAACAGCAAAAGGATTAACTGCAAACCGTTCCCCACCTAGGAGGCCCTTGAAAAACGGTGTCTGGCATTGTCGCCGCGAGGGCCGAGCTATGCTTGTTTTCGAAGGGCCTCAGTTTTTTGATAATTTCTCAGCAATCTCTTAGGCCAGTTGTTCGATAAACCGCTGCACCTGGTCAACTGTTTTGGCATCACGGCTGTACAAGCGGGTTATTTCTTCACCCTTGTCAAACACCAAAAAGCTGGGAATACCTTTTACATTGTGCTTCTCAGCCAGTCGAGGCTCCGCTTCGGTGTTAACAGCATAAAAGCTGAACCTGCCGGCAAAGTCCCTGGAGATTTGCTCCGCCCCGCTCTCAATCCGCCGGCAATCAGGACACCAATCAGCATAAAACTTGACGATAACCTTTTTTTGTCCTTGCTTAACAGCCTGCTCAAAACTTTCTGATGTCAATTTCTCCATTAAGAAAACCTCCATCTTAATAATGATACGCGCTTAGCTATGCCAAGTTTCACCTCGGGCAGGAAAAGCTGAGCGAGCCGCGAATATAAGCACGAATATAGTGATGATGATCGCTGTGAGGTGAAATAATGTCCCGCAGAGTTTGTTCGCCTATGATCGCCATGGTTGTGATAGTCTTGTCCCTGACTGGCTGTTCGCCCACAGCCAAAACCTCCTCCCCTGTCCAACCCATCATTACATCACAACAATCTGTTGATGCGGGACAGCCAAAGCAGGCGCCCCAGAAATGGGTCCCGCCTCAGGGGGACAATGATTTTCCGGCCGCAGGTGTTCCCTTTCTCTACTATCACTCCATCACCAGCCTGCCTGGTAATGTGGCAGGAGTGCCGCCTGCGGAGTTCGCTGCCCAGATGAAGTACTTGTATGATGCCGGGTTTTCCCCCATCTCCCTCGACCAGTTCTATGCAGCTTACCAGGGCCGGGGCAAACTACCCCGCAAGCCTGTAGTGATAACCTTTGATGACGGCTATCCCGATAACTATACAGTAGCCTTCCCAATCCTCAAACAATATAATTTTACCGCTGCTTTCTTCGTAGTGACAAGTTACATGCAGCCGGGACAGGGCATGATGACCTGGGATGAGTTAAGGGAAATGCAGGCCTACGGCATGACCATCGGTTCTCACACTGTGAATCACCTGGACTTGTCCAAACTATCGAAGACGGAGCAAAAAAATGAAATCTTTCAATCAAAAGCTAAAATAGAGATTGAGCTTGGCGTCAGCGTAAACTACTTTTGCTACCCCTTCGGCAATTTCAACCAGACAACCCTGTCCCTGTTGCGGCAGGCGGGCTACAAACTGGCTGTCACTACTGCTTCAGGTACCGCCAGGCAGCAGGACAACCTGTTTTTGCTCAAGCGGGTCTTTGTCAACGGACTCCACGACCTGGATGACTTCAAACACCGGGTATCATCCTAAATTGCCTGAGGGTGAGGTGTCTGCATGAGGAGAAAAGCGCTATTGCTGTCGCTAATTTTATTGTCAGTTGTCGCTGGCGGCAGCCAGGCAAACAGGACAACAACACAACCCCAGAGGAGCGCCATGCCGGCGTATGTCCAGGGGGATGCCGGACCGGCTGGCCTAAAGGCTGCTGCCGCGAACATCACTGAGGTTGCCAAAACAGTGCCTCAGGACTGGGCCTTTCCCTTTCCGGCTGAGGGGATACCGGTATTGATGTACCACTCCATCTCCAATCTCCCCGGCAACAGCTTAGGGGTACCGCCAGAAAAATTTGCGCTTCAGATGAAATATCTGTACAATGCCGGCTTCACAACTATCACTCCTGACCAACTCTACTCTGCCCTACAGGGAAAAACAAGGCTGCCGCGCAGGCCGATTATGATTACTTTTGACGATGGGTACCATGACAACTTCACCGCTGCTTTTCCTGTCTTGAAACAATACAATTTTAAGGCCACCTTTTTTGTAGTGACCGGTTATATTGGCCCTGGCATGCTGACCTGGGATGAGATAAAGCAGATGGCTGGCGCTGGGATGAACATTGAATCCCACACTGTAAACCATCTGGACCTCCGCACCTTGCCGCCTGCGAGGATGCGTAAAGAACTGGCCGATTCCAAAACTGCCATTGAAAGCAATTTGGGGACAAAGGTTGAATACTTTTGTTACCCTGCAGGCAAGTTTAACTCTACCACCTTAGCCCTGCTCAAAGATTTAGGCTACAAGATGGCCTTCACCACAGTAGCCGGAACTGTCAGGCGAAACCAACCACTCCTGCAGTTGAGACGCATCAGGATCAACGGCCTCGCAGGTCTGGAAGGGTTCCAAAAGCAGCTGCCTAACTGATTTATTTCGACACAATTACTTTTTTCTCGACATTTTTCTTACGACGTGTTATCCTAAAGTCAACCCGACTTGTTTCTCTCACTCTTCTTCATTAGACCGGTCTGACCGGTCTGTTTTTTTTTGAGTATTCAGGAGCCAGGAGTCAGGAGTCAGAATTCAGAATACTTCGAGATATAGACCGTTCTCTTATTCTGCCCGAAGATTAAATAATTTTCATTCACCAGTGATGCCGCAATGTGGCATGGGCGTCTAACTCCTGACTCCTGACTCCTGACTCCTGACTCCTGATTTTACATGTCGAAAAAATGATTGGTCGGCCCTGTTCCCCTGCCGATATCCAGCCCCGCGGCAATGGCTCCCGTGACATAGGTCTTCGCCTTTCCTATACTGTCTGCCAAAGGGATTCCCAAAGCCAGGTTGGCGGCGATGGCTGAGGCATAGGTGCAGCCGGTGCCGTGGGTATTGGGATTGTCCTGCCGTTCGGCCGCAAAGGTCATATAATCCTTCTGATAATAAAGGATGTCCACGGCTTCTCCGCTCAAATGCCCTCCTTTGACCAGCACCGCCGCTGGACCGAGCCCGGCGATAGTTCTGGCCGCTTGAAGCATCTCCTCCCTGTTGGTTACAGCCCTGCCGGTAAGCACCCCAGCCTCAGCCAAATTCGGGGTCACCAGCAAGGCTTTGGGGAAAAGCTGCCTCACCAAAGTTGTGATGCCGCTGCGCTCCAACAATGCTTTGCCGCTGCTGGAGACCATGACTGGGTCAAGCACCAGGGGAATATCCCCGTCCAAAACTGCTGCTATTGTCTGGACGACTGCCGTGGTGCCTAACATTCCCAGTTTAACGGCCTGGACAGGGATATCAGCCAGTAGGTGAAGTATCTGGGCTCTTACCTGGTAAGGGTCAACCGGAAAGATTTCCTGCACACCCTGGGTATTCTGTACTGTTAAAGCAGTGATTGTACTGAGACCATATACCCCGTGGGCTGCAAAGGTTTTGAGATCAGCCTGTATGCCCGCACCACCGCTGGGATCGGAGCCGGCTATGGTCAAAGCTACCGGGATCTTCATTGTGGGCAAACACCTCCAGTCCAAACTCTGCAACTTTCCGTTTCACGCCACGTATTAAATATCAGAACCTTCGAGAGGAGAGGATTGCGCTTGAACAAAAAGATTTATCGCTCCAGGGACAAAATGCTTGCTGGTGTGTGCGGGGGAATCGGAGACTACTTTGAGGTGGACCCAACCCTGGTCCGCCTGCTTTGGGTTTTAAGCGTCCTGGCGGGCGGCGCAGGGATACTAGCGTATTTGGCTGCTTGGCTAATTATACCACAGGCGTAAAACGTGGAAAAAGACCACCCAGGTGGTCTTTTTTGATTGCAGGCTATTTTTTCCCTCTTTCCTGCTGAAAAGTTATGTACCCTTGCCTAATTAGTCAACGCCTGCAGGGGTGAGGGGATGCGGCCACCGCGGCGGACAAAGGCGGCAGAACTAAAAGGATGCACTTTGATTACCGGTGCCCCCCCTAGCAGGCCGCCAAACTCTACCCTGTCCCCGGCCTGTTTGCCCGGGGCGGGAATTACCCTCACGGCAGTGGTCTTCTTGTTGACCATGCCTATAGCCATCTCGTCAGAGATAATACCTGCCACAGTTTCCGGAGCGGTATCTCCAGGCAGGGCGATCATATCCAGTCCTACAGAACAGACACAGGTCATGGCCTCCAGCTTGTCCAGGCTCAGGGCACCGGCTTCAACAGCCGAGACCATACCGGCATCCTCGCTTACTGGGATGAATGCACCACTCAGGCCGCCCACCTGGGATGAAGCCATGGACCCGCCTTTCTTAACTGCATCGTTGAGCAGGGCCAAGGCTGCGGTAGTTCCATGGGTGCCGCACTTGGCAAGACCCATGCCCTCCAGGATATCAGCTACACTGTCCCCTACAGCCGGCGTAGGAGCCAATGACAGGTCCACGATGCCAAAAGGAACTCCCAGCCGTTTGGATGCGGCTCTGCCGACTAACTCACCCATGCGGGTAATTTTAAAGGCCGTTTGCTTAATCAGATTGGCCAGTTCCCCCAGGTCCTGGCTCGGGTTAGCCCGCACTACCTTATTGACAACCCCGGGTCCGCTAACCCCTACATTTAAGACGCACTCAGGCTCGCCTACGCCGTGAAAAGCCCCAGCCATAAAGGGATTATCCTCGGGCACATTGCAGAACACAACCAGCTTGGCAGCACCGATTCCGTCCTGGCTTGCTGTGAGCCGGGCGGTCTCTACCACTACCTCGCCCATTTTGAGCACAGCATCCATGTTGATACCAGCTTTAGTGCTGGCCACATTTACCGAAGAGCACACCAGTTTGGTCCTGGACAGCGCCTCAGGAATAGCCTCTACTAAGGCGACATCCCCTCTGGTAAAGCCTTTTTGCACCAAGGCTGAAAAGCCGCCAATAAAGTTTATGCCCACTTCCTGGGCTGCCCGGTCCAGGGCTTCGGCTATGCCGACATAGTCATACTCACTGCAGCTCTCCCCTACCAGGGAAATTGGTGTGACGGAGATGCGCTTGTTAATCACCGGTATGCCGTAGGCTGCTTCAATTTCTTCGCCTGCCTTAACCAAGTCTTGAGCCAGGCGGGTGATTTTGTCGTAGATTTTCGTCTGGACCATTTTTGCTTCACTATGGGCGCAGTCTCTCAGGCTAATGCCCATGGTAATAGTGCGGATATCCAGGTTTTGATGTTCTACCATCCGGACAGTTTCGAGGATTTCGTTAGCACTGAAGGAGATCCTCATGACCTGCCCCCCTCAATCCTGTGCATAAACTGAAATACGTCTTCGTGCTGCATGGTCACTTTCATCCCCTGCAATTCACCCTGGCTCGCCAACAATTCCCGCAGGTCATTAAACTCAATATTGGCCCCGGCGAGGTCCACCACCATAATCATGGTAAAGAACTCCTGCAGAATCGTCTGACTGATGTCCAGGATATTGGCTTTGTGCCGTGCCAGGAGGGTCGATATCCAGGCAATAATCCCAACCCTGTCTTTCCCAAGCACCGTAATAATTACCCTGCTCCCA
>JAJYNB010000199.1 GCA_021786555.1 Bacillota bacterium
TCTGGTCCACCTTATTGGCCCACGATGATTGCAGTAGTGGCGTTACAAACTCCGACTTTGGGAATACTCACAGCAACCAAATAAATGATAATTACGCTGAGCAAACCTCCAAGATAAAGGTACCAGGGAATATGCAGCCATCTGTCAAACCGGACAGCCCCCAGACCCAGGAAAAGCATTAACAGCCCAACCACAACTGTGCCAATAAGGTGGACCAGAAAGGTGGTTTCCCAAATACCGGTCTTTTGTGACAATCGAGCATTGACTGTACCTTGCAGCGCCATGGCAATGCCAGAAATTGCGGCAACCAGTAAAGGCGCATATTTTGCCATCATATCACCTCGGAAACATTTTCTGTGTTAGTGTGTCCTGTCATACATACTTAATACATTGTTATATTATAATAATTACAAAATGAAAGCTATTCAACAGCTATTTTTAACTGTTCGCCGCGCACCGGGTTGTATAAACGAACTTAGAATGTTAAGATAAAGTCAGAATAGTTCCAATTCTAAGAATAATATTTAGGATGAAAGAAGGTGGCGGGATTGTTGAGCGGGGTTACATTAGAAAAAAAGCCGTATCTGTGTTCCTGCAAAAGTAGTGATTTGATTGATGCCATGTCCCGTCTGAACCGGGTGGGAGGAAAAGACCTGGAGCAAATCTTTGCCCCTTATCAGGATTCCAGCCCTGCCCTGGTTATGAAGAGCCTTCAAGCCGAAAATGTGGTCGGGAATCTGACCCCGGTCAAAGACATCGAACAGGTATTTATCGATTATAATGTTATCAAAGCGTTTTCTCAGGATAGTTTAACTACTTATATGGTGGTACTGACTGATAGCGGGTACGAACTATACCGCAGCCAAAGTGAATCGCAATATATGTGGTAATCTCTGTCCATTCCCGGGTAAAAATTTTGCTCAGCCAGGAAGAAGCAGTCAAGTAGACTGCTTCTTTTTCGTATCCACCTCGACAAGGGACGGGCTTCCGAACTAAAAGGAGGAATTGGAAGAAAGAGTTTTTCTTGCACTGTTGGTATGAGCCGGCATGAGAGCGACTATATATTAAGATAAGGACAGGCAATAGGGGGGGGATGGTTGTGGGTAGGCAAAAGACAGATGGTGGTCCTCTAATCAGGCTGCAGGACGTTGCTAAAGTATATGGCACAGGCGCCGCTAATGTTTTTGCGCTTGACAGAATAAATCTGGACATTGCTCAGGGAGAGTTTGTGGTGGTGTTAGGTCCAAGCGGGTCCGGCAAAAGTACCCTGTTGAACCTCATTGGCGGGATTGATACACCGAGCAGCGGCAGCATTGTTGTGAAAGGGAACGAGCTGAACGGGCTGTCGGAACAGCAGCGCACAGGCTACCGCAAAAAGAATATCGGCTACATATTTCAATACTTTAACCTGCTGCCAAGTCTAACTGCCCGGGAAAATGTGGACTTGGTCGCCAGCTTATTGGGACGGAGCAAGCGGACCCCGGCCCTATTCAGGGAACTGGGCCTGGAGAATCTGGCTGAGCGTTTCCCGGGACAACTCTCGGGGGGTGAACAGCAAAGGGTAGGGATTGCTAGAGCTTTGGTGAAAGACCCTGCTATACTCCTGTGCGACGAACCAACCGGATCCCTGGACTATGAAAACGGGCAAAGCGTGCTGGAACTACTCAGGCTAATCAATACCCGCAAGGGAACAACCACTATTTTGGTCACCCATAATACAGTAATCGGCAATATGGCTGACCGGGTTATCCGCCTGGGCAGCGGGCGGGTTGCAGAAAACAGCGTTAATTCGTCACCTTGCCCGCCCTGCGAACTGAGGTGGTAAGATGAAACCGCTATGGATGAAACTAGGGCGGGACATCAAAGCGAACTGGGGCCAATTTGTTGCTGTGGTAATTGTAATCACCCTGGGCAGCGCCTTCTTTATTGCGTCTTTTAGTTCCTATCAGGGTGTAAATGACTCCCTGGAGAAAACTTACCAGGAACTGAAGTTTCCGCAGTATTGGATTAAATTGGGCGGTGAGGGTCCGGCTAACCTGCCTGCGGGAGTTGAGATGAGAGAAACTGCTCAGGCAGTGCTGGAGTTTAAACCAGGAGAACGGGCAGGCGCCAGGGTAATTGGACTCCCGTCGGGGGGTCCTGTTTACAGCCGGTTAAAATTAAGCAGCGGTGCCCTGCCGGGAGAGGGCCAGGTCCTGGTCGAAGAATCCTTTGCCAGGTTCCATAAACTCAAACTTGGCGACAGCCTGGGGATCCGGGTGGGTGAAAAGGTGTACAACTGGGTGGTGTCCGGTACGGCGGGAAGCCCGGAATATATCTGGCCCGTGCTCGACCGGTTTGTTCCCAATCCTTCTCCCCGCAACTTTGGGGTGCTCTTCGTACCGCAGAATCAACTGCTCAGGGATTTGACAGGGTTGAGCCATGAGCTCCTGGTCTACGGTGCTGACCTGAGGCAGGTCATGACGTCGCTGCAGAGCCAAAACATAAAAATAAGCGAAGTTTTCTCAAGGAACGAACATCCAAGCCACCAGGTCTTAAGTCTCTTACTTAAAGGGTTTAGCAAGCTTGCCGGACTCCTTCCCTGGTTGTTCTTGCTGGCTGCCTGCCTGGCATCTTTTGCTCTGATCAGCGTGCTGGTGAGGGCCCAACTTGGTCAAATAAAGATCTTGAAATACCTTGGATTTTCCCGTTGGCAGATCCTTACCCATTATTTAACTTACAGTTTGCTGGCAGGGGTCCTCGGTTCCCTGCTTGGCTGCCTGTTTGGTATATATTTGTCAGGCAAACTCACAGGGGGATTGACCGGAATGATTGGCCTTCCCTTCGTGGCAACCCATGTAAGGCAGGAGGTCCTGCTCACCGCCGCTATTTGCAGCTGCCTGGCGGCATTGCTGGGTGGACTGCTGCCTGCCTTCTCTGCCGGAGTCGCTGTGGAAAGGAGTATAAAGACGGTACAGGCCTGGCACCGCTTTATTCCGGTAATGCTGCGGTTGCCGCTGAATAACCTGGTAAGGGAGGGGAGAAATTCCTTGTTTACCCTGGTTACAGTTGCTTTGGGGGTTTGTCTGGTAGTGGTGGGGTTCGTACTATATGATTCGGTGGAGATGTCAGCCCGCAAACAGTTCGAAAGTTACCAGGCTTACGACTTGAGGGCTCAGTTCCGTTCAACTCTAAAAGAAGATGTGAGTACGGAAATTGGCCGTATTCCAGGTGTGGTGGACGTGAATCCTTATTATGAATTGCCGGTTGTTGTTCAAATGGGGAACAGGCAGGTTCCCACATCCTTGCTGGGAGTCAGGGGGGACATGCTGAAACTGGAAGACCGTTTAGGCAGACCCGTGGACTTAACTGGATTGTTTATGTCCGATGGAGTTAAGGACAGCCTGGCTGCCAGATGGACACCGGAGGTGGCCTTAACTGCTTTGGGGGGTCGAAAGGCTGAGCTTGAAGTCAAGGGTTATGTACGCTGGCACTTCGGAAACCAAATATTTGCTCCCCTGGAGATGGTACAGTCCCTTGGCGGCAAAAAGGGAATAAACGGAGTTTACCTGCGGGTGCAGGCCGGTGAGCTGGAACAGGTGCGGGCTCGGCTGTATCGTTATCCGACAATTTTACAGGTAGACAGCCCACAGCAAAATTATGAAGACCAAAAGACGCTGGTGAATTTTACTTACGTGTATTTGCGCATTCTCACCCTGTTTGGCCTGATTTTAGCCGCGGTGATGATTTTCTCTACGGCCAGTGTCAATGTCCTGGCCCGCAGCAGGGAGTATATTACCATGAGGATTCTAGGGCTGAGTTTTGGGAAGATAGGCCTCGGAGTATCCGCCGAATATTTGTTTTTGGTAGTTGCCGGCCTGGGAGTGGGAATCCTGGCAGGGATTGGAGCGGCCTTCTATCTGTTGGGTCGGGTCAATACCGCCCTGGTTTATAACCTGCTGACGATAAATCCCCATACAATCCTGATGATTGCCCTGATGTCCATGACTATTATTCCGGTTGCGGTCTTAAGCTCACTGCGATCAATCAGCAAGTTGAGTCTGCCAGAAAATACCAGGGAACAAAATTGATAATTTACCAGAGAAATGCATAAAGTAAAGATTTCCAAGATTAGTTGAGCCTTTGGTTGGGAATACTGAAAACAGAAAAATTAAATATGGCTGCACCGGTTTCTTCAGCCTGAAATGAGGCGGTGAAGCTCAATGGATGTTGACCCGGATTTGGTTCAACGGGCCCAGATACTGTTAACTATGGAACATCCCTTAAGTCAGGTGGAGGAATTGCTAATTCGGGAAGGATATCCCCCGGAACAGGTCAGGGAACTAATGCAGGCGACACAAGCTGCCTTAAACTATTTGGTACCACCCGAAGCCAGTGATGGAAACAAGGTTGGCATAGATGTGGTCATGCCGGATGAGCTGACTGGTGCTGTACCCCATCAAATCGACTTGTTGGTGGATAAACGCACAGGAAGGGTAATTCTGTTAACCCCCGATAAACAAGAGACCTGGCGTGTTGCCAATGAGGTGAGAAGGGCCATTAAGGCCCACCGTATGAGCTTTCACTAAAGACCGGGACAGTCCCGGTCTTAATAACTTTCTGACGTCCTAGCCGCAAACAAAAAAGCTGATCCCATCATCGGGGGTCAGCTTTTAAAATATTACCAAATTCTGAATTCTGAATTCTGACTTCTAAATTCCGACCTAAAAGCTTGACCCATAAGAACATTAGGCGCTTTTGGCTTCGGCTTTAATCGTAAACACAGGGTTCAGCGGCTCATTGCCCTTAAGAATCCCCATGACGTCTTCACAGACTTCGACAGCAACATTGATTTGAGCTTCCTTGGTGGAGGCTCCCAGGTGGGGCGTTACTATGACTTGATCCAGTTCGAACAGGGGGCTGCATACCTGAGGTTCCTTTTCAAATACGTCCAGGGCGGCGCCTTTGACTTTACCGGCAACTATGGCCTGGTAGAGAGCCTCTTCGCAGACGATACCGCCCCGGGCGCAGTTGACCACACAGGCCCCGTCTTTCATCAAGGCAAATTGCTCTGCAGAGATGAGCTTGCGGGATTCGGGAGTAAGAGGCATGTGGACAGTCAGAAAATCCGCTTCTCTTAAGACTGTTTCAAAGTCCACCAGCTTTACGCCCAGAGAGTGGGCTGAATCTTTGCTCAGGAACGGGTCATATGCAACTATTTTCATGCCAAAGGCTGTGGCAAACTTCGCCACTTCCTTGCCGATGCGGCCCAAACCTAGAATACCCAAAGTCTTGTTGCGCAATTCTGTTCCGGTGTACTTGGAACGGTTCCAGTTGCCATCCTTGAGGTCGTGGTTGGCTTGAGGGACGTGGCGGGCCAAGGCCAGAATCAAGCCAAAGGTGTGTTCGGCTGCGGCCACTGTATTACCTCCCGGTGTGTTGACCACGAGGATCTCTTTTGCTTTGGCTGCGTTCAGGTCGATGTTGTCCACACCAACCCCCGCACGGCCAATGACCTGCAGTTTGTGGGCGTTGTCAATTATCCGCTTGGTAACCTTGGTTTCGCTGCGGACAACCAGGGCATCATAATCCCCGATAATTTCCACCAACTCAGCTTCGCTTTGCTTGAGCTTGACATCAACTTGAATCGCCGGGTCTGTCTTTAACACATCAATCCCTTTTTGGGATATGGGGTCTGCAACCAGTATTTTCATCGTGTATGCACCTCTTAAAATTATAGTTCTTGCGTCATGCAGCCAGGTTCAGTGTCCAACACCAGTTTAAAGCCTGTTACAGGCATGAATCAGCGGGTCCCCTGTAAGGGGTAGAGATCGTACACATTCCAGCATTCCTCCTAAAAATAAGAGGTCAAACCACGTGTGGTTTGACCTCTGGAAATTTTAAAAAGGATATAAAGCCCTCCGTTGTAAACAGCAAGCCTTAGTTCCTTTTCCCCTGTCCTTTGTGCCTGAGAGATTAGCCCTTCCAAATTGGAGGGTTTTGCTCCTTCGGCGCCTCATCTAAGAGGTCTCTCCAGAGGTCCGTCGGACTGTAGTTGTAATCACGCACAGCGTGATGCCTGAGAGTTTCAAACTTCCGGTGGAAAGCCGGAAATCCTTGCCCCTTCGGCAGGCGTACAACCTTCTCCTACAGTTTTCATCCGGTACACTATTCAATTGCAGCAGAGATAATTTTATTAACTGATTTATAACATGGCAGGATAAAGTATGTCAACAGTTTTTGAAGAAATTTAGGCTCCTTGTTCGGGCTCAGGCAGGGTGATTTGAGACCTGCTTGATTTGATGAGGGACGAAAAACAGGCGAAATGAAAAATTTGCTGCCGGAACGTCACCATGCGCTTGCCATGTTTGACATGCTTGTGACAAGCAGCGCAGATGGGGGAAGGAGTGAACCTGTTGACGAAGGAGCGGGCGGGTTCGCCGTAAACCATGGCTTCCTGAAAATCTGATAACTCCACTTCTGCCTGGAAACACAGGACATGAGAACGGACAGGAGCGCTTCCGCCTTTGTCCACTACTGCCTCGCTTCCAGCAACTATTGGTGTATTGCACACAGCGCAAGTCTGGGGCTTTTGGCATATAGTCCGGTAAACCCTAGCCCGGGATACCAAACCTGAGTTCAGCCTTAAGGGCTTGCAGAACCGGGACCTGGTATCCAGATCCTGGCACACCCACCCCAGTACCATATTATGGAATATATGGTACTGATGGTGATAAGCGCGGAATCTTTCCGGCAGACCGTATTGCCGGAGGGAATCAAAGTAGGAAGCCTCAACCAGTTCCTGGAGGGTGCCGGTGATTTTTTGCTCCTGCCACTCAATGCCTTGGGCGGAAAGATAGAGCTTTGTCTCGCCAAAAATGTCCCCGGTGCAAAAAACCAGCGGTTCGCCGGGTGAATAGTTCAAGTCATCCAGGAGGTCAAGCACGGTATCTCTAGTCACTTCTGTGCGCCTTAATTCAAACTGGAAGTAAGCCGAGAGCGGTAACACTCTGTGCCTGTACTCCCCCGATTCCAGCCGCAAGGCCCCGATAACTTCACCACCTAGCACTGTCCCGTTTCCTGCATCGTCTATCTGGATCATATTTCACCTCAATCTCTCATGCTTGATGTATTCTACTCCAAAAGCGTTTATCCCTGCTCTAGATAGAAGAACCAGTCAATCCTCCAGCAGTTTTAAAAATTTTAGTATTTTTTATAGTTTAAGCAGGAAATTATTAAAATTTTCTAGAACATTAGCAGGAAATAAAGGAAAATTGCGGAAGGGGGAACAAAATGCCTAAAAGAGTTCACTCTTTGCTTTTGGCGGGTATAGTTGTAGCCGTAGTAGGAGTAGGAATATTTGTAGGCCGGCAAGCGGGTGCAGCAGTTAATGACCCCGGCAGCCAGGGAGACCCCTTGGTAGCACGAAGCTATGTGGATCAAAAGATCGCCGCTATTTTGGATCGCCTGACTAATTTGGAAAGTGCGGTAGCGTCCCTGCAAAAGGCTCAAAGTCAACCCGCTCCCAGCACTGCGGCTCCGGTGTCGGCCCCGGCCCCGGCCCCGGCCTTAAAGCAGGGCAGTGTCAGTGGTATTTATGTAAATATTCGCAGCGGTCCAGGACTGAACAACCGGATAGTAACCACTGCCGGCCGAGGGATGGGCGCTGGTGTGCTCGGCTCCCAGAATGGCTGGTACAATATAAAATTGAGTAACGGGACAGTAGGGTGGATTGCCGGCTGGCTGTTTACGGTACAATAGGGGGTGTCGGTAATGAAATTCTTACGGACTCTCTTGGCCGTCTCCCTGGCGTTGGCTTTGTTTTTAACTTATGTCCCTGTTCCTGTCGCGGCCGGACCAGTACTCCCTCAGACCGTACGCATCGGTTTGTTCTTTGACGATTATGCTCACCACGGCGCATCCCAGCTTAACCTTTCCGGGCCAGGGGGGCTGGAAATCGGTCTGCGCGGGGTGAGTGGCTTTTCCCTGCTTAAGGCAGTTCCGGCTGGAAGCACTGCAACGGCCAGCATCGCAGGGGGGCATATTGTGCTGACAGGCGGCGGGTGGTCCGTCAATGTACCGGGGGATATTTTTGTTGCCCGGCCAGCCGGTTCGGGCCAGTGGGTGAATGTGGCTGAAAAGGGGTGCGGTTACCGCGGTATCATTGAAGTCAGTTTGGTTGGGCAAAGTTTGAGGGTTGTCAACGAATTGAGCGTTGAAAACTACCTTTACGGCGTGGTTCCTATGGAAATGTCCGATCTCTGGCCGATTGACGCTCTGAAAGCCCAGGCGGTAGCAGCCCGTACCTACGTGGCTTCCAATGTGGCTAAGTACGGTTCATGGGGCTTTGACCTTACAGACGACCAGTACAGCCAGGCTTACAGCGGGGTTAATGCGGAAGGGAATAACTCGCGGATCGCCGTTGACGGGACAGCCGGCCAGATTTTAGTTTACAACGGCCAACCTATATCTGCCCTTTACCACTCCAACAGCGGAGGATACACGGAAAATTCGGAAAATGTATGGCTTTCAGCTTTGCCGTATTTGCGGGGCGTACCAGATCCCTATTCTCTCGGACAGGGCAGCAGTACAGACAACTGGACAGTAACCGAGTCAACGGAGTATTTGCAGGATAGGATAAACTCTCTCCTTACCAGTTCCGGCAAGTCTTCCATCGGTTCCCTGACAGGGATTTCAATACTGAGCACGGGGGTCTCGGGTAGACTGACGAAAATCAGGGTTGATGGAACCCTGGGTAGTACTACCGTTACTAACGATTTGATTCGCTACTATCTGGGTGAGCTTGACAGCAACCTGTTTCAGATTTTTAGAGACAACAATGTGTTCAGCACCGGCCAATCCCAAAGTCTGACCGAATCCCAGGGCCTGGGGGGCAAGTATGTGGTGCGGGGAAACGGTGAGGTTGACCAGCTGGGGAACACAGGTATCTCCATTGCCGGCAGTTCTTCCATCCGGCAGTATGGTTCCCAGCCTGCGGATTACACGTTCCAGGGCAAAGGGTGGGGCCACGGAGTCGGCATGTCTCAATGGGGCGCTTACGGCATGGCGAAAGCCGGCAAGGGATACCGGGAAATTCTGGCGTATTATTACCAGGGTACCCAGATAATGCAATAGGAGCCGGGTGAAAATTCGCTCCAGAAATGTTCACCCTCCCTGAAGCAGCCATGTCTTCTTTGCAGCGTTTTTTTCATAAGAAACGTTCATGGCCTGGCTTTAAAGCTTGTTGTCGCCTGATGGTGCCGTTAGCGGCATGGGGGGTCGGATGTTCAGTGGTGACGGGCGCGGGCCAGGCCTGATAACAGCAAAAAGCCAGGGGCATACCATAATGGTAAGACCCCTGGCTTTTTTAAATTAATTCAGGCGGCAGCAGGAAATTTGCCAACTTGGCGCGAATTAATTTAGCTAAGTTTGAGCAAAATTAAGGAGAAGAGGAGAGTGTTAGCCGAGATGAGCGACTTAAAGATCATGTTGAGTGAGGGAGAAATTCCCACTCAATGGTACAACATTATGGCGGATATGCCTAACGTGCCAAAACCTCCGCTAAACCCCCAGACCAAGCAGCCCGTGGGGCCAGAGGATTTAATGCCAATTTTCCCCTTGGAACTTATCAAACAGGAAGTTGCTCAGGAACGCTGGATAGACATTCCCGATGAAGTCAGAGAGCTTTACAAGCTATGGCGTCCTTCCCCTCTGGTTCGGGCCCTGCGCCTGGAAAAAGCGTTGGATACCCCGGCCAAAATCTATTACAAGTATGAAGGCGTGAGCCCCGCCGGTAGTCACAAACTGAATACAGCTATTCCCCAGGCCTTCTACAATAAGCAGGCAGGCATCAAGCGGCTGGCCACTGAGACCGGCGCAGGCCAGTGGGGCAGCGCCCTTTCCATGGCCTGCAACTTCTTCGGCCTGGAGTGCACCGTATACATGGTGAAGGTAAGCTACCACCAGAAACCATACCGCCGTTCAATTATGCAGGTTTTTGGTGCGGAGATCTTTGCAAGCCCCAGCGACCAGACCAACGCCGGCAGGCAGATTCTGGCTGCAGACCCCGATTCCATGGGCAGTCTTGGCATCGCCATCAGCGAGGCGGTGGAGGATGCTGCCATGCGGGCGGACACTAACTATGCCTTGGGAAGTGTGCTTAACCACGTCATGCTCCACCAGACAGTTATTGGTCAGGAAGCCAAGGCTCAAATGGAGAAAGCCAATGACTATCCCGATATTGTCATCGGCTGCTGCGGCGGGGGCAGCAATTTTGCCGGTTTAGGGTTTCCTTTTTTGCATGATAATCTTAGTAAAGGTAAAAAGGTACGGGTAATGGCGGTGGAGCCCGAAGCCTGTCCGACCCTCACCCGTGGCAAGTTTGCCTATGATTATGGTGATGTAGCTGGGATGACTCCGCTGCTGCCCATGTATACCTTGGGCAAGGACTTTATGCCGGCCGGGATTCACGCCGGAGGGCTGCGCTATCACGGCGATTCACCGCTGGTATCCCAGCTGCTGCTTGATGGACTGATTGAAGCCAAGGCTGTCAGCCAACTTGGGATTTTCGAGGCTGCCTTGGCGTTTGCCCGGGCGGAAGGCATTGTGCCCGCCCCTGAATCGGCCCACGCCATCAGAGGAGCTATCGACGAAGCCCTGGCCTGCAAAGAGAGCGGTGAGGGAAAAACTATCTTATTCGGTTTGAGCGGCCACGGCCACTTTGACTTGAGCGCTTACGACAATTACCTATCCGGCAAAATTCAGGACTACAGCCTGCCCCAGGAAACTCTGGACGTGGCCATGAGCAAGCTGCCGGTTCTAGACTAGCCCAAGGAAACGGTCATGACCTCTAAGGTCACACATTAGTGAGTCAGTTGGGGACGGTTCCAGGCTGACTCATTTTCAACTCCCATCATCTTCTGAGTCACACTTAGGGATGAAAAACGTTGATTTTGGGTCGGCTGGGGTAGTCGAGTCTTCTGGATAGCGTTTTTCCCAAGAAATCATTGCCCAAGAGGAATAACACGGATTTTCTGCTTTTTCCCGTCACTCCGGAACGTTTGTTCCTGGGTGACGGGTTGTGTTTTTTCTGAGTAGAAGGCAGCCCCTAAGGTGTGATAGAATAGCAATGTACCTGAAAAGGGGAGACGTGTGTGGCATTAAACTATGTAGTGTTTGATTTGGAAACCACGGGGCTTGTACCCGGTGTGGATGAAATAATTGAAATTGGCGCTGTTAAACTGCTGGACGGCGAGGTTACCGGGCGGTTCCAGTCTCTCGTGCACTGCGCACGGGAAGTGACAGGGCCGGTACAGCGGCTGACCGGGATAAGCTCCGCTGACCTCTCCGGCCAGCCCAGCCTGGCGGAGGTACTACCTAGGTTCCTGGAATTTGCGGGCCCGCTGCCCCTCGCCGCACACAATGCCGCCTTTGACGCCGGGTTTCTCAACGCGGCTTTGGCCGGCACCGGCTTGCCTGCGAATTATCTGGACACGGTTGAACTGGCCCGGTTATGTTTTCCCCTGGCGCCCAACTTCCGGTTGAGCGGTTTGGCCCAATTCCTCGGCCTGGATGCCGAGGGTTTTCACCGGGCCTTGAATGATGCCTCAGTGACGGCGCAACTGCTGCTGCGCTGTAACAATAAACTTCGAGGCTGGGACCTGGGTTTGGTCCGCCAGCTCAGCTTGCTGCTGGGCATGAACCCCAATGGTTTGTCCGTACTGCTGCAGGAGAGGGAACAGGAACTGACCAGGGCTTTCCCCAACCGCCTCATAGGCCCCGGCGCGCTCTACCTGGCGGCTCAGCAGACTGGAGCCGGACTGTTTGCCAAGCCGGTGCAGAAGGAGAAGACCAGGCTGGAGGAGCCGGCCAGGATAGCCGGAGTACTTGAACCGCAGGGCCCATTGGCTGGGAACATCTCCAATTACCAGTACAGGCCTGGACAGCTGAAGATGCTGCAAGGAGTACTTAACGCCTTTGAGACCGGCACACATCTGGTGGTGGCGGCTGGCACAGGCACAGGCAAGACTCTCGCCTATCTCGTTC
>JAJYNB010000411.1 GCA_021786555.1 Bacillota bacterium
GGAAAGAGAACCTGGTTGAGCGTAAGAGTTTGGATGTTGTAACCTTCGGGCGAGAGCCAATCAGAGCGCAGTCAACTATAGGTTCTTAGAACCCCCTGGCTTTAGCCATGGGGAGATTCAGGGGCCTTGTGCTGTTCAAAACAGGAATTATCGTAGTCTTTGGTGAACAACTGACCAAACACTATGTTTACCAGCCTTAGTATCCCTTAAGTGTAATTGGAATTTGCGGCTGGAAGAGAGGAAGGCGGCGTTGTGGCTCGTTGGCAAGGGAAGGCCGGACTGACAGGGCTAGGCGTCTCAGCCGGGGTAATGCTGGCCGTACTGGGGATAATCTGGCTTGGCGGCAACTTTAGTCCGCTGCAGCGCCACCTGCGCCAGGGAGACGCTGCGCAGGCAGCGGGTAATTATGTGTTGGCCTTTATGGAATTCAATCTGGCCTTAAAGGCCAGTCCGGGCAACTGGGACGTCCAGGTGAAAATCGCCGGAGCAATGCTGGCACAAGCGGACTGGAGCGAGGCCGATAAACTCCTGTCGTCCCTGCTGGCCAAGGACGGCAACAGGAGTAAATCTCTTTACCCGCTCTTGCTGCGGAGCAAGTTGGGTCTGGCTGAGGCGGCCAGGGCCAAAGAACCAAACGGCAGCGACTTGGCCAGGATGTACCTGCAGGCGGCGCAGCAGTATGACCCGGAGAACCCGGAGGTCAAGAGGCTTTTGGCTGAAGAACGTTATTTCCAGGTTCTAAAAATGCCGGCCGACATCAGCGAGGGCACCTTGCAGGAAATCATCAGGCTGGACCCTCAGCCCAGATATAAGCTGGAACTGGCGGCCAGGTACCTGCAGCTAGGCAAAACCAAAGAGTTTGACCAGGCCGTATCTTCCTTTACGCCGCAGGATCTGGCGGCGGAAGGCATTGCCCCGGCCCTGGCCCAGTCCTTTATCAACTATGCCCGGCGTTACCGGCCAAACCTGGCAGAGGAGAAACGGATTCTGGCTGAGGGCCTGGCCGTACTGCCCGGCGACCCGCGCCTTTTGCTGGAGCAACTGCACAGCCTGGTGGCGGCAGGGGACAAGCAGGGTTACGGGCAGCTGCTGACCGACCCCTCCCTGGAGGACTGGAAGAGGCAGGTGCTGCAAAACTACCTTGCGGCGGTCCGGAACAACGCCTTCGTTAAAAAGGAAAAGGTCTATTACCTTCAGGGCACGCCACTGCAACAGGGCATGCAGGCCATGCCTGTGCAAGGCATGCAGGTGTTCAGGACAAGCACAGGGACTTGGTTGACCTGGGTAGAGAACGTGGCTGGCGGCAGCAGTTTGGTCGCCATGGATCTGGCCAGCGAGCGGCAAAAGGTGTTGGCGAAGGCCGACGGGCCAATAACCGGTTTTGCCTTGAGTAAAGCAGGGTCTGTGGCTTACCAGGTAGATAAATACACGCGGCAAGACGGAGGCCAAAGCAGCAGTGAATTGATTTTTCACACCTCGCAAAGTCATGTGGTCCTGGAGCAGGCAGAGGGTCCAGGCGGGTATAGATACTATAACCCGGCTTTTTCACCGGACGGCAAGTTTTTGGTATATTATAACGGTAACAGAGTGGTACTCCTGGAGCTGTCTACTGGCCGGCGCCTGCAGCCCGGCAGCGGAGGCGAGTTTGTGGCCGGCTGGGCGCCTGACAGCAGCCGCTTCCTGCTGGTTTCCTACGAACAGAAGCAAGGCACGACGTGGACTGTGGCCAAGGTAATGAATGTGGAGGGCAAACAGTTGGCTGAGCTTCCGGCCCAGGAAGGGGTCACTTACCTGGGCTGGCGGCCGGATGGAAAACTTGCCGCCAGCCGTTTACAAGTCAACCAGCAGGCGGTTCCTCCCTTTCCGCAGCTTTTCCTGGTCGATGAACAAAGCCAACAGTTTACACTGTTAACGTCCGACAACTTTTTCCCCGAGTCCGTCTCGCAGTGGTCACCGGATGGCCGCTTCGACGCTTTCGTAGCGCAATCAAATGAGCTGTGGCTGTACCGGGAAGGAGTACGGGCCCCTTTCCCCGTTATCTATCCGGGGACGTTTATCGGCTGGTCCGGCCCGGACAGTCTGCTTTTTGCCGTAACAGGCAAGGGAAGTCCGGGTTTCGGAGACGGCGGCACTGTCCCCATTGAGAAGGTTGTGGTACTGACGCTGAGCGGAGAGTAGGGATTGATTACTTCCCGGGCTTGTATAGTACCGAAGAACGCAAAAACGTTACACAGACGGCTTGCTAACAGGCGAGTAAAGAGCCCTTCTTGCCCTGACTCCTAAGAATGTTTGCAAAATACCCGTGGCGGGCGTATACTGGTTTTGCTACCATTACCCCCTAGGGGTATAATCTACCTTCGAGGAGAGTGGCTGATCAGTGAAAAACGCTGGCGCTTATGTAAATCCGCAAAAATGTGACCGGTCCCCTTTTTGCCCAGCCAGAAAAGCCTGTCCTGCCAAAGCAATTTCCCAGGCAAAGCTCGGCTTACTGGCCCGGGGACCGGCTGTGGTTGACCAGGAAAAATGTACTGCCTGCGGCACGTGTGTTACCATGTGTCCCCACGGGGCAATTATTATTCGCAAAGGCAAACAGAAAAAACGCGCTTAGTTTTTGCTCAGTGCGCGCTTTTCAGCACTTCGTTACCGCTGTTCTTTGCTGGTTAAGAGGACATATTCAAGCATCACGGCTGCCGCCCTTCGGGCGGCAGCCGTATCTATCTATTACATCACTGGACGTTATACATGCCGTGGCTCTTCAGGTAGTTAAACAGGCTTTCGCCGTGCTGTTGCTCCTCCTTCTGGACGTGGTTCAGTGCCTGCCGCACATTGGAATCGGTACACTCAAAAATTACCGTGTCATAGGTCCCCGAAACGTACTTCTCCGTGGTGAGTAAGTCATTGCAGAGTGCCGCATCGTTCTGGTTGAAAGCAGTTCGCGCAGCGGCAGGCTGGTTTGCTGTCCAGCCCTGAGTCTGACCCGCCTGCTGTTGGCCTTGTTGGGACATGGTTGGCGCCTGCCCGCTGAGAATCTGGCTGATGGTGTTTAGATGCTGCTGTTCAACTGCCGCATGGGAGTTGAACAGTTGTTTCAATTGCGGGTCCTGGGCTTCGTTGGCATATTTGTTGTACTTTTGAATGCACATTTCCTCATGGTGTTTCTGGTCCTGCAGCAGCATGGTTTCCTTTTGGCTCAGTTGAAGCGGCATAGACAATACCCCCTTTTTTAGGTATTTTTGCCAGGATGGTCCTGTTCTATTCCAGTACCAGCAGAACGATGTGAAAGTTCCTTTAATCATTCCCTCTGCCAACCGACTCATTTTTTGCGTCTTAATGGATTTTCGGAATAAGCTGCGGCAGGCCGTTGGTCTCCAGGATTAAATCGGACATGTTAACCTCCCAGCGGGCTTCCTTATACCCGTTTTCCGCAGGCTTGAGATCGACCTTTTGACCGGTTTTCCGGTCGTAGGCTGCACCGTGCTCAAAGATGCCGTCCTTGCTGGCCAAGTAGAAAATCTCGTTGGTTACAAAGGATCCGTCGGGTGCGTAGACACGGAAAGCGGCAAAACCATCGCCTTCATTCAACAAATCCCTGCCAAAATAAAACAGGTTCTTTTTGTCCAGGCCAAACAAATTGACTAGTGTGGGATAAAGGTCCATCTGACCGCCGGTGATATGGTTTACACCGGCATCATTTCCACCTGGCAGGTGAATCAGCAAAGGGACCTTGTTCAGTTCATGGCTGGTATAATCGTTCAGAGGCTGGTCCATGCCCAAGAATTTCTGGATATCCTGGTTGGTCCAGCCGGTGCCGAAGTGGTCCCCGTACACCACCAGCACAGAGTTGTCCAGGAGGCCTTGGGCCTTGAGTGCGTCCAAAAATTCACCCAAAGCTTGGTCAGCATAATGCTGCGCTTGCAGGTAGTTGACAAACATATCGCTGTACTGCCCTTTGGGGATGTTTAAGGTCTGTTTGTCCTGGGGGAGTACAAAGGGGTAATGGGCCGACAGTGTGATGGTGAATGAGAAAAATGGAGGCTTAAACTGGGTCAGGTTGGACGTGACTTGCCGGAACAAGGATTCGTCTGAGAGCCCCATACCGAGTTTTTCGTCCAGTTTGAGCCCGTCTTTCAGGTTATAAAACTTGTCAAAGCCTTCCTTAGGATACATCTGATCCCTGTTCCAAAATTCAGGCGTGTTGCCGTGAAATACATAGGAGCCTGTGAAGCCGTTATTTTTCAGCACCCAGGGCAAGGACTGGTAGGTGTTGTTGCTTCTCATGATATAAACTGAACCGTTAGGAGCGGGATACAGGGAGTTCAAATCCATGAATTCAGCATCAGAGGTGTTCCCTTCCCCAATCTGGGTGAAGTAGTTGTCGAAATACATACTGCTGTTAATCAGCTTGTTCAGATTTGGGGTGATTTCCTGGCCGTTGATGGAACGGCCTACTGCAAAGCCCTGCAGAGCCTCCATTTGAACAACAATCAGGTTCTTACCCTTGGCCAGTCCATAGAACTTATTGGGTCCCTGCTGGCGGTGACTTTGCATCCACTGCTCCAAGGCCTGCTTGTCATTGTCCAGGGATTGACTGGCATGGCTCTCTTTCCAATAGTTATACAGGTCGAACAAGTGGAAATTGAGTATCCCCATATTCTCCAGCACCGTATTGTTCCAGTTGAGGCCAATGTACGCGTTCTTGCCAAAATTTGCGGCCATGGTCTTGCTGGTGAAGCTGAGGCTAAGCACACAAATAACCAGGATTGCAGCCACCTGCACCAATCTCCTTCTCACCCTGGAAGGCGGTTGCGGCTGCTTGTGGCTTAAGAGGATGAAATAAGGCAGGAGAACAACAAAGTCGGCGAATAAGAGAAAATCCCATTTATGAAATAAATTAACTACGCTGGATGAAACCCCTTCCACCTGCCCGGCTTCAAACAGGACCGGGATGGAGATAACGCTGTGGAAAAAGCGGAAGAACAGCAAATCGGCCAGCAGCACCACCGACACCACCGCGTCGAACAAGAGAAGCAGCCAAGTCCTGGCTCTATAGGGCAGGCAGGTGAAGCCGCAGGACAAGATCAGCAGAACCGCGGCCGACGCCATGACCATGCCGAAGGTCCCAACACCCAGACCCACGGCCAGGCTGAAGAACACAACTTTGAGGACCAAAACAAGGTTAATAATTAGAAAGTCCTGATTAGTGCGCACCCATCCCAGGAGGAGATGCAGGTTTATTTTTTTGAACCAACTCATGTTTCATCAGCTTTCTGTGAGTAACTTTGCGGCCAGCCGCAAACCCACAACTTCGAGTATATTATCATTCCCTTAGGAAGCAAAGCGTCATTATTAAATGGATTTAACTCTAAAACCTGTTTCAACCCTTTCTGGCAAGATTAACTTGTATTTCAGGACGTAAGGGCAAGAATACTCCCCATTTCAACGGGGAGTAGTTCACCGCCTCAAACCACTATATGCCATGTTTCTGCATGCGGTAAATTAAGGCAGAACGGCTGATGCCCAGCAAGCGGGCAGCTTTGGTCTGATTGCTGCCGGTTTTCTCCAGTGCCTGGATCAGGAAATCTTTTTCAACCTCTTCCAGGCTGATACCCTCCGGGGGCAGGCCAAACTTGCCAGCAAGAGTCTCACCTCTGGCTGCGTTGAGACCTGGCGGTAAGCCGCCAGGCTCGATTTCTTCTCCCCGGGCCAGGATAACCGCCCGCTGCACAACATTCTCCAATTCCCGTACGTTGCCTGGCCAGTCGTACTGGAGCAGGATTTTTAAGGTCTGTGCCTCAAAACCCCGGATAGGCTTGTCACCGCGGTAGCGGGACAGAAAGTATTCTGCCAGCACAGGAATGTCCTCCAACCGCCTCCGCAGGGGCGGGAGTTCAATTCCCAGTACGTTGAGCCGGTAATAAAGATCTTCCCTGAAGGAACCGTCCCGGATGCTTTGGGCCAGATTGCGGTTGGTGGCAGCAATAATGCGCACATCCACCTCGATGGTCTGGGTTCCGCCCACCCTTTCGAAACAATGCTCCTGCAAAAAGCGGAGCAGTTTTACCTGCATGCCGGGAGGCAGCTCGCCAATCTCATCCAGGAACAGTGTACCCTTGTTGGCCAGTTCGCAGCGCCCTGGCTTGCGCACTGTTGCCCCGGTAAATGCCCCCTTTTCGTGGCCAAACAATTCACTTTCCAGCAAGTTCTCAGGTATAGCGCCGCAATTCACGGCGACAAAGGGTCCGGAAGTACGGTTACTGCAGGAATGAATAGCCCTGGCTATCACCTCTTTGCCGGTACCGCTTTCCCCGGTAATCAGCACACTGGCGCCGGTAGCGGAAATCTGTTTCACCATTTGGCGCACAGCTTCAATTTCCCTGCTCTGGCCGATAATGCTGTCCACCCCTGCCTGGCGCTTCAATTCCTGGCGCAAGAAGTTGACTTCCTGCACCAAGTCCCTGACCTGAAGGGATTTTTTTACTGCCAGAATCAGCTCATCCATTTCAAAGGGTTTGGTAATATAGTCATCGGCTCCTGACTTGATGGCTGAGATGGCTGTGTCTATCGAGCCGTGGGCCGTAATTACAATCACCGGCAAAGCAGGGTGGCTCTCCTTCAGGCTGCTCAAGACCTCCAGGCCGCCCATGCCAGGGAGTTTTAGGTCCACGACGGCCAAGTCGTAGGGTTCCTTAAGTTCCAACCCCTTTTCGCCGCTCTCGGCAGTTACCACGCTGTAGCCTTCCCCGGCCAGGGTCTGCCTAAGCACCCAGCGCATATGTTCTTCGTCGTCAATCACGAGGATTGTCCGCAAACCCGTCACCCCCCAATGGTATCCGCATAGTAAACACGGTTCCCGTTCCCAGTTCACTGTCAACCGTCAATGCTCCCTGATGCAGCTCCACCAGTTGTTTTGCTATGGACAGGCCTAAGCCGGTACCCGCCTCCTTGGTAGAAAAGAACGGTTCAAAGATATGGGACAGGTGTTCCGGCTCAATCCCGCCCCCATTATCACCGGTCTTTACCTCAAGCCAACGTCCGTGCGCCTTTACCTCTATGACCATGCGCCCGCCCTTGGGCAGTGCCTCTTTGCTGTTTAAGAGCAGGTTGACAAAAACTTGCTTCAATTTTTCCCCGTCCCCCTGGACTGTGGGCAAGCCAGCCTGAATATGCTTCTCCAGCACAATACCCTGCTGTCGCAGGGTCGGCCCCAGAAAGGCCAGCACCGAGTCCAGCACTTCTGGAATGGAGACTGGGCCAAACTGGGGCCTGACCGGCCGGGCATACCCCAATAATTCCTCCACCACCCGGTTTTGCCTGTTAACCTGTTCCTGCAGCACTTGGAAATGTTCCTGGTATTTTTGCAGGGACGGCTCAATTTCCATATCCCGCTGCATTAGTTGCACAGTGCCCTTAATTATGCCCAGGGGATTGCGGATCTCGTGGGCCACCCCTGCCACCAGTTGGCCCAGTCCCGCCAGGCGTTCCGCCCGCTGCAGCCGTTCCTCAAGTTTTTGCTTGTTAACCAATTCTTCCCGCATGCGGTTAATGGCTCTGACCACAACCCCTAACTCCCCGCTCTGGTCCTCAAGCGGCACTGCCAGGTTCTCCGCGGCCCGCTCAAGGCCCAAGCGGATTCGGCCAATATTGCTTTGCAGCCGGTACGATATCCAAATGATGCCAAAAATGCCGACAACCATACCCAGGATCAGGGAGCCAAAGATTCCCTCCCGCGATTGGCGGCTTTCAAGAAAGAATTGGCCCAGCCTGCTTTCCAGCACCAACAGGCCACCTTTATCCGCTCCCACCGGCAGTAAAGCCTCGAGACTGGACTGGCCTGGCATGAGGTTCTCCTCTAATTGATTAGTCACCGGGGTCCCCGCTGCAATCGTTGAGTGGAACAAGCCCAGCTGATCCGGGGACGGAGTGCTGACTAAAAACACATCCCCTTTAAGTTTACCCATGCCCCTGGGAGTAAAAGTGTAGAGGACAGAGCCATTGAAATAGGAAGCCCTTACCCCGGGGTAATTGCGCAGCACATTACCTACACCCGGGCTCAGCTGCCTGATCTGCTCTTCCTTTACCCCAGCGCCTAATTGAGCAAACAGCGGTTCAATGTCCTGGGTTGCCCCGCTCAGCTGCTTTGCCGCCTCTGCCGTGAGGTTTTTGTCTGCCAGTTCATAAATCACAGCGTAATAGCCGATGGCTCCGATGGGGATGATCATTACCAGGATTATAATTATTGCCAGTTGACCGCGTAAACTGCGGAGAAAATTCATCATTGTTCACCTGCCGCCGCCCGGACGGATGATTTCCCGTCCGGGCCTATGTGCAAAGACACCTGTTAAATACTATTGTAAGGAATCCAAAACCCGTTTATACAAATCCTGAAGGTTGAAACTCTGCCCGGAGGTGGTGCGTGAACCCCCGTAGGGCCGATTTCCCTGACCACCCTGAAATCCTTGACCGCCCTGACCACCTTGGCCGCCGCCTTGGTAACCCTGTCCGCCTTGACCTCCCTGTCCGCCGCCGGCCCCGGGGTACCTCCCCTGGTTCTGGCTCAAGTACGTACGCTGGGCGTCAGTAAAGACCGCTTCAATTGAACTGGCCGCTTGGGTAAGATAGTCCTGGCTTGGATTCTGTTGGTTGATTAAATCTTGCAGGATAGGCTTTAACTTGCTTTTTTGGTCTGCGCTCAGAGCCTGCTGGGGATCGGCTTGCAGACGCAGAATGGAACTGGCGGCCCGCATTGCCGGATTGCG
The DNA here is from genome assembly GCA_021786555.1 of Bacillota bacterium. Taxonomy (GTDB): domain Bacteria; phylum Bacillota; class Desulfitobacteriia; order Desulfitobacteriales; family JAJXUE01; genus JAJZPO01. Next base: position 8,757 of record JAJYNB010000411.1, read on the forward strand.
GCCGGCGGGGTTACGCTGGCCGGTCTGGGTTTGACCCGCCGAAGCGGTCTTAGGTTGATTCAAGTCAAAGTAAGCGTAAATTCCGCCGCCCACCAGCAGCAGGGCCAAAATTCCCACTATAACCCATGGAAGAATGGATTTGCTCTTTTCGTTCATTACTTGTGCCTCCTATTCGTAACGTAGAGCATCTATCGGATCCAGCTTGGAAGCCTTTTGTGCCGGAAACACACCGAAAACCACGCCGATAGCAGCGGAGAACAGGAACGCCACCACTACAGACGTACCTGAAACCTGGGTGGACATGCCCGATAATTTCTGCATCAGGGAAGCGCCCCCTCCACCCAAGAGGATGCCAATGATGCCGCCCAAGAGGCTCAAGACAACAGCTTCAATCAGGAACTGGAACAAGATGTCCCTGCGCTTGGCGCCAATGGCTTTGCGGATGCCGATTTCCCGCGTCCGCTCAGTCACGGAAACCAGCATAATATTCATGATACCGATCCCACCCACCAGCAGTGAGATGGCTGCAATGCCGCTCAGCAGCAAGGTCAGGGACTGGGTTATCCCTTCTGCCGTGGACAGAATGTCAGACTGATTGGTGATGGTAAAGTCATCAGGGTCGCTCAGCTTCAACCCGTGCCGGTGGCGTAAGATGGTTGAAATCTCCATGGAGGCAGCATTCATCTGGTCCGCGGTTTTAGCCTCCACAAAAATTGTCCGGACACTCTGCGAGCCGATCAAGCGGGACTGAGCTGTGGTAATTGGGACGAGAATCTGGTCATCGTTGTTGGTCATGCCGCTGGAACCTTTGCTCTGCAGAATTCCTATAACTTGAAAGGGCACGCGGTTGATATTAATAATCCGGCCCACAATGTTGGTATTGGAATTGCCCATCAGGTTTTGAGCTACAGTTGTACCCACCACGGCAACTTTGGCCCGGGAATCCAAATCCCTTTGGCTGAAGAATCTGCCAAAGTCCACACTCTGGTTCCTGACCGCCGCATAGGAGGGAGTGGTGCCAATCACCTGCGTGCTGGTATTTTGATTGCCCAAGACCACCTGGGCATTCCGGCTTGCCATCGGCGCTACGGCGGCTACGGCGTCGGCTTGCTGCTGGATTGCGGTAACATCATCCATAGTCATATTGGTGAGGCTGCCGGCCCCACCCCTGACCCCGCCCGAATTGGATTGGCCGGGAGATATGATCAGCAGGTTGGAACCGAGACCCTGGATTTGGTTAGTTACAGAGTTTTTGGCTCCCTGGCCGATAGCCACCATGACGATTACAGCCCCCACGCCGATGATAATCCCCAGCATGGTCAAAAAAGAGCGGAGCTTGTTGACCTTGAGCCCGCGCAGGGCCACCCTAAGGCTTTCAACAATATTCACAACCCCGCCACCTCCAGTTGTCCTGGAGACCCTGCTAAATCCAGCCGCGGTCCCTGGGCCAGGTTCCTTTTTCCTACTGTCTCATCGCTGTCGAGTCGGCCGTCTTTAAAGCGCACAATCCGTTTGCTGAACAGGGCTATATCCGATTCGTGGGTGACCAGGGCGACAGTAATCCCCGCCTCGTTCAACTGCTGAAAAATAGCCATGATCTCTTCGCTGGATTTGCTGTCCAGGTTACCGGTAGGCTCGTCAGCCATGATAATTACCGGCTTGTTTGCCAGTGCCCGGGCAATTGCCACCCGCTGCTGCTGTCCGCCGGAAAGTTCGTTGGGCTTGTGGTGCACCCTGTTGCCCAGGCCCACAGCGTTCAAAGCCCTTAGAGCGCTGTCGCGCCGTTCTTTGGCCCCGAGCCCGCGGTAGAGCATAGGCAGCTCTACGTTTTCCAGGGCAGTGGTACGCGGCAGCAGGTTAAAGCTCTGAAATACAAAGCCTATTTTTTGATTGCGGATTTCGGCCAGTTGATTGTCACTGGCCTCCGCGATATTTAAGCCATCCAGGAAATATTCTCCGGTGGAGGGCCGGTCCAGGCAGCCGAGGATGTTCATCATGGTGGACTTGCCAGAGCCGGAAGGACCCATGATGGAGACAAATTCCCCCTGGCTTATTTCCAGGCTCACCCCGGCCAAGGCTCTTACTTCAACGTCACCGGTGGCGTACACTTTGGTTAAGTTTTTGAGACTGATCATAATCTCACCTTCTCCTTAATTTCCAGGTCTGCCGCCGGCGCCGCCGGGCCTGTAACCACCGCCGCCACCGAAGGCTCGACCGCCGCCCAGGCCGCCCATGATGGAACCCCCTTGTTGGGTTGAACTCTGGGCCCTGTAGCCGATAATCACTTGGTCCCCATCGGCGAGCCCTTGCTGGACCTCGGCGTTGGTGCCATCGTCAACACCTATTTTTACCACTTTCCGCTGCGGCCTGGTGGAGCCGCTGGTAGGTGGCACCATCACGACCTGCTCCGTACCGGTATCCTGCACTGCTTCACTGGGTACCACCAGGACGTTTTGCTTCTGCGCCACTATAATGGCAACATTGGCGCTCATGCCCGGCTTAGCCAGGTTATTGGTATTGGGAGCCGTAACAGTGACACTAAAAGTGGTTACGTTATTTGCTGTGGTGGCTACGGGAGCGACTTGGGTTACGCTGCCGTTAAATGTCTTGTCCGGATATGCCGGCAGATTAAGCTGCACCGCCTGCCCCACCTTGACGCCGCCGATATCAGCCTCATCCACCGGTACATTCACCTGAATGTCGCTGGAAGTAGCCATGAGGGTGATAAAAGCGCCGCTTGCAGGGTACTCACCCAACTGGCCGTTTACTGCGGTAACTATGCCATCAACCGGAGCGACAATTTCAGCATCATTCAGACTATCCTCGACCGTGGTCAAACTAGCCTGATTCTGGGCAACCTGGTCTTGGGCTGTCAGCAGATCGGTACTCGCGGGACCTGCATTCAATTCATCCAACTGAGCCTTTGCCGAATTGTAATCAGCCTGAGCGCCATTCAAAGAGTTGGTGGCCTGTTGAATTGCCTGATCATTGGCGTTGGGGTTGTTTTTAACATTGTTCAGACTCACCTGAGCGTTGTACAAACTTGCGGCCGCCTGCTGCAGGCCGCTTTGGGCCTGGAGGATGGCGGTAGTCGGCGGGTTCTGAAGGTCTGACAACCTGCTCAGTGCAGATAAGTAATTGCTATAAGCCTGCTGCGCAGCTACTTGTAAACTCTGATTA
>JAJYNB010000400.1 GCA_021786555.1 Bacillota bacterium
CATTTCTGTAAAAAGTAGCTGTAAAAATACTCTTTGATCATAAATCCCTTGTAACCAAGACAAATAATAAACTCATTAAAGCCGAAGTGACTGTAGATTTTCATAATGTGCCAGAGAATTGGCTGCTCTCCGATTTCCACCAAGGGCTTTGGTTTAAAACGGGTTTCCTCAGCCAGTCTGGTGCCAAAGCCCGCTGCGAGGATGACAACTTTCATTACAAATCCCCCAGTTCCCCAAAAAGTAGCAGGGTTAGGAATACGGCGACCCTAGGTACCAGTTTATCTTATGGTCCTATGTACTTTAAGGTTACACAGGCAAAAGAGGTGATGGCCCTTGAGAAATAAGGGTTATGACCTCTATTTGTCTAAAATATAATTCCATAACAGGGAGAGAGTCTGCTGCTTAAAGCGTCTCCATAGTGGAGCCGGCAGAAAAAATTCTCTTCATTGGCGGCGAGACTTTAGCAGATGGGAGTGACGGGCTATGAGCATCACCATAGGTGTAACGACATACAACCGGCCTGGTTATGTGAAAAAGATGAGACAGTCCCTTTATGCTTCCCGGGGTTTGGACAGATGCCATATTAGGGTTTACGATGATTGCAGCAACGAATTCACTATAGAAGATTTAAGGATTTTATTCCCAGATGCTAAAGAGATAGTAAGGCGGGAACGGAACCTTGGTTCAGATCAAAACATCAGGCAAATGTTTGTTGACTTTTTGCAGACAGGGGACGACCTCTTAGTAGCTGCTGATTCCGACTTGCTTTTCCGGCCGGACTGGATAGACTTTGTGCTGGAAAACTTTAAGTATACAGACGGCATGCTGGGCCTGTACAATTCGTTATTACATCTGTCGTCGGGTAAGGAAGTAGTTATTAACGCTAATGAATTTATTGAGAAAAAGCACACCGGCTCAGCTGGAGTGGTGATGTCCAAAGAGATCGTGCGCGAGATCGTAGAGAATATTCCTCCTATGGCGGGTTATGATTGGGCCTGGTCCAAGTATTTAAGAAAAAGCGGCAAAAGGCTGCTGGTATCAAAGCGGAGTTACGTGCAGCACATAGGATTACGAGGGTATAATTGTGACGGGTTTAAAACTACGGAATTTGGCTTATATTTTTATCCGGGGAACCAAATAAACGAGCAGTTTCTGATAGAGTTCTTCCAGGAATTCATAGTTGGCGTCGGTACATTAATCAGGCAGGAGACACTTGATATCAAAATAAGCAAATTTACAGTCTCTCCAATCAAGATTATTAAGCGTTCACGCAAAACTCTGAAGAGGCTGATGAAGCGAAAGATAAAGAAGCCAATCAAAAGATTAATAAAACGCCTGGTGAAAAAACCTGTTAAGCGTCTGCGATTAAAAAAGCGGAAAATAAGGCGGTAGAGGACAGAAGGAATTGCCGCATAACATACCAGGCAAACTATGTTTGGTTTGAAGTCAGGAACTCCTCTTGACTTAAGTGTATTAAGATATATAATACACTATAGACACTAAATCTAGGAGGCCGGCATGGAACCCATTAAGGTGGCGGGAATTACGTTTCGGCTGGATGCCACAAAGCCTTTTTATGAGCAAATTGTGGCCCAGGTGTGCGGCGCTTTGGCCCGGGGAGAACTGGGCCTGGAGGAACGCATGCCCTCGGTGCGTGAGCTGGCCCAATTGCTTAAAGTCAACCCCAACACAGTGATGCGGGCATACCAGGATTTGGAGAGGAGCGGACTACTTGTGACGTACCGCGGGCAGGGAACCTTTACAACCAACAAGCCTGAACCGGTGGAACGAATCCGGCGTGAACTGGCCCATGGGGCGGTACAGGACTTGGTTGGGGTTATGCGGCAACTGGGGCTGAGCCGGGAGCAGACCATGACCCTGATACAGGAGGTGGATTGGGAATGACTGAACTTCTTAGACTGGATGAGGTAGGGAAATCTTTCCGGGGCCGGAAAGTCGTAGACGGGATAAGTTTTACTTTGAGGCAGGGGCGTGCAGTGGGACTCTTGGGACCAAACGGAGCGGGCAAGTCTACTCTGCTTAAAATCGCTGTAGGGCTTATAGCGGCCGATTCAGGTAAGGTTCAACTTTTTGGGGGAACACCATCCTGGCGCTCCTTCGAGCGCGTTGCCTTTTTACCCGATCGGGGACATTTCACCCGAGGGATGAGTGTTTCTGAAGCGCTGCAATTGGCCGGCAGACTGTATCCGGGATTTAACCCGGGAACGGCCCGGGAAATTCTGGAGGATGCCCGGATCAGCCGCGGCGCATATGTCAACGAATTGTCCAAGGGACAGGAAGCCCGTTTCCACCTGGCCCTGTGCTTAGCCCGGAGGCCCGCTGTACTGGTGCTGGATGAGCCTTTTGCCGGGCTGGACATCTTATCACGGGAAGCCATGGTGGAAGCGGTTATTGGAGCCATCGCCGGAGGAGTGCAGTCCGTACTGATGAGCACCCATGATGTGGATGATGTGGAAGGCTTGTTTGATGAAGTGATTCTGCTCCGCGACGGGGGATTGAGCCTTTGGGATGAGGCCGAGACTCTGCGGGCCAGGTATGGCTCTTTGCGGCAGATGTATAAGGAGGTAATGAGGGGATGACCTTGGCAGACTTGATAACCTTCGAGCGCAAGCGCTGGTCGGGCAGCCCCTGGCGGCCGACCAGACTGGGGCGCTGGCTCCTGGCGGTAATTGCGGTTCTTTGGCTGGTTGTTTCGGCTGTTTTAGCCAGGTCGGGCTGGATGTGGATGCGGACTTTTGCTGTTTCCTGGCTGGCCTTAATCGGCATATTGTACGCCGCCCCAGGACTGGCGGCAAAGGCCATGGTCCGCGAGTGGCGGGAAGACACTGTCTGGTGGTGGCTTTCCCTGCCAGCCCCCAGGGAGAAACTGCTCTTGGCCAAATTTACTGCCATTTTGGCCCGCTGGCTGCGCCTGTGGCTGTTAGTTTTTTTCTACATTGGCGTGTATGTGACTGTCTTGAATGCGGCAACATGGGGGTTGTCCTGGCAGGTAGTTGTTGAACAGTGCAAAATCGTCCTGGGAGAAGGTCTGCTTGCCCTGGCCCTGGGACCCTTTCTCATCACTATAGGCATGTGGATGGGAATCGTGCGCCGGGAAGCCCGGGCGTTGATTGCCCTGATGTGGCTTTTGTTGATTGGAATACTGAACTTTCAGGCCCAAATACTAGGGTTAAAGGTTTCCGGGCAGGGCAGTGATATCAGAGTTGAGCTAACGCCTAACTATTTCTGGATCGGGCTCGAATTCTTTGCTGCCTATATTTTGGCCGGAGTAATCTTTGCGGGACTTGTACGCTGGCTGAAAAACAGGGCTTACAGCAGGGTGGGTTGATTTCTGTAAGTTGAACTGAAAGGGGTATGTATATGGCAGCAGAAAGCGCAGGGGCCATGGCCATTGCCGGCCTGGAATTAACCAAACGGTTCGGACACACTACTGCCTTGGAGAAAGTGCGGCTTCAGGTTGCGCCGGGAGATTTCTTCGGGCTCCTGGGCCCGAACGGGGCAGGGAAAAGCACCTTGATGAAATTGGTTACGGGTATCCTGGAGCCAACAGGCGGGTCCATAGAAGTATTCGGGCACAAAGCGGGGAGAAACGATGAAGTCAGGCGCTTGGTGGGCTATGTACCCCAGGATGTGGCCTTGTATGAAAGCCTCACTGCTATGCATAACTTGCAGTTTTTTGGCGAGATGTACTCTTTGAGGGGGAGAACGCTGAGAAAACGGCTTGAGGAGGTCCTGGAATTTGTGGGCCTGACGGAGAAGGCGGACGAGGCAGTCAAGACCTATTCCGGCGGTATGAAGCGGCGCTTGAATGTGGCGGCGGCTATTCTGCACAGACCCAAGCTTCTTCTGCTGGACGAGCCTACGGTCGGGGTTGATCCCCATTCCCGCAACCGCTTGTTCGAGATGTTCCGGCGCCTGCGGCAGGAGGGAACCACTATTGTCTACTCCAGCCACTACATGGAAGAGGTAGAAGAGCTGTGTGACTCGGTAGGCATTATTGACCATGGCAGGTTGATCGAACAGGACAGGTTGGCGGACTTGCTGGCCCGGTATGCAGGAAACCAGGTGTATGTTGAGCTGCCTCCGGATGCGGCTCGGGACGAAGGCCGCTGGCTGGCCCAGTCCTATCCCGGGCTGCTTTCAGCTCACCAGGCGGGAGCGGGGTGGCTGGCGGAGGCCGGGGACCGCCTGGAATTGATGCAGGCTCTGCTCAAAGCGGCCTCAGAAGAAAAAATGGATTTGCGCCGCCTGGAACTGGTAAAACCGTCCCTGGAATCAGTCTTTTTGAAGCTGACCGGGGAAACTTTGCGGGATGAGTAGGAGGACACTCTGATGATACTTGCAGTATGGCTCAAGGAATTGCGCAAGCTGGTGCGGGAGAGGGGGAATTTTGTTTACCTGCTGGTAATGCCCATGGCTTTTATGATCTTATTCTACTTTCTGTTTAACCAGTCTGGTACCGGTATTAAGCTTAACATCGTGGATGCTGACCATTCAGCACTGTCGCAGCAATTCATCGGGGCGGTTAAAAAGATTCCCGGGTTTCAGGTTAGCGAAGCGACGGACGGTATAAGCCAAGTGCGGCAGGAGGTTGCCCAGGGTAAACTCAACCTGGCGGTCATCATACCCCAGGGTTTTGCGGCGGGGCTAGCCCAGCGTCAGCCGGTGAACATCACCCTGGCAACGGGACCTAATGCAGCTCAGTCCACCGGACCGGTAAGCAGTGTGCTGGAGCGCCTTGGTCAGCGCTTTGCCGACCCGAACCGCCCACCGGACCTTGTTCAGGTTAAGGTGGAGCAGGCCGGCGGCGGGCCTGCACCTTCCATAGCGTCCCAGATCGTGCCGGGCTACACCGTGATGTTTGTCTTTTATATCATGATAACGATCCTGCGCAGCATGTTTAAGGAAAGGGACGGAGGCATACTGGAGAGGGTTAAAACAACACCGCTAAAGGCATATCAGTATATGCTGGGAATGTGGCTGCCACAGGTTCTGGCCGCCATGGTCCAAATTTTTGTACTCTTCGCCTTCGGCCACTGGCTGCTGAAGCTGGAATTGGGAAACTATGGTCTGCTGTTTCTGCTCTCCCTGGCCCTGGCCCTCTGCGCCACCGCCCTGGGGATGATGCTGACCATGCTGGCCAAAGGTGAGAACCAGGGGATGGCCATGATGCAGTTCTTTACCTTGGGAGGGGCGGCTATGGCTGGATTATGGATGCCGTTGGACATGCTCCCCGCCACGATGCAAAAGATCGCCCACATCCTGCCCCAGTATTGGGCCATGCAGGGTTATCAGGCACTGTTGTTAAACACCGGGGACCGGCAGGTTGTCTGGACCGGCATAGGGATGTTAACAGCCATAGCTTTGGTGGCTGTCGGCATTGCGGCCACCAGATTTAAACAGTTCGCCAGGGCAGAGTAGCCACCCGTGCCGGCTGGAGTAACCGGACCCCGGCGCCCTCACATCTCAGTGCTTTACTGAGTAGCAGAGCCCCTTGGCTCTTGACAAATTCCAACCCAAAAGGCAAATTTCCTGAAAAAAATGCTAGGACGCCAGAACCGTCCCCTTGTCCTGGGACTGGCGGCGGAGGGGGCAAATAGAGTATAATTAATCCAGTACGCCAAGGGGAGGGTTAAAACGACAACATGGGACATTATACAGTGGCGCTCATTCAAGGGATAGTCGAAGGGTTGACAGAATTTATCCCTGTGTCTTCCACCGGTCACCTGATATTGGCTGGTTCCCTGCTGGGATTTGAAGGGGAGAAGGCGAAAACCTTTGAGGTGGTTATCCAACTGGGGGCTATTCTTGCTGTGTTGATTCTGTACTGGAAAAGGGTATTAAGCCTGTTTGCCCTTGCGCCCAGAAAAGCCGGGGGGTTAAACCTCCTACACCTGATCATCGCATGTATACCCGCAGCCGTTATCGGTTTGGCGGCGGAAAAGTACATTGACAAGTATTTGTTTTCTCCGGCAACGGTGCTGATTGGCCTGATTGCCGGGGGGATCATGATGATCTACGCCGAGCGGAGGGCCGGCCGGGTCAGGACAAAAAACCTGGATCAAATATCTTACGCTCAGGCTTTTGGGGTGGGATTGTCCCAGTGCCTGGCCCTGTGGCCTGGCTTTTCCCGTTCCGGCGCAACCATTTCCTTCGGCCTGATGACAGGCATGGACCGCAAGACTGCGGCGGAGTTTTCCTTCCTGTTAGCTATTCCGATAATGTTTGGCGCCAGCGGACTTTCCCTGGTAAAACACATTGGCATTTTTGACCGCAGTGACCTGTTCTTTCTCGCTATAGGCTTTATCGTTTCTTTTATTGTCGCCTGGTTTGCAGTCGTGTGGTTCTTGCGACTGCTGCAGCGAGTTAATTTGACACCATTTGCTGTATACCGCTTTATTGTGGCTTTTATCTTTGCGGTTCTACTGTTGCAGGGGGTTGTCAAGTAGCCACGCAGCTCAGATAAAGTCCGCCCATGGATGGTTTAAAACATAACGCTAGGCGAACATTGTCTGCGAGTTCGAAAACAATGTTCGCCTTATTTCTTGACCCGGCGCACAATGGCTGTTAAAATAATAAGGTGGATAAAATTTCATACCGGTTCATATAATCGCGGTAATATGGTCCGCAAGTTTCTACCAGGCCGCCGTAAACGGCCTGACTATGAGCGAAAGTGTGCCTAGGGTTCCATTAAGGGATACCTTTATTTGCTGTTGCAAATAATAAAAGTTACGGGTCCAAGTGGCACAGGCCGGGAGTATTTCCAGGCTACACCGGAGGGACAAAAACCCAGACGGGTAGGTTTCACTCACCCCGAAAACGTGAAATCTATCCGTCTGGGTTTCTTGTGTCGAATTATCAGGTATCATTGCTAATGGAGGGGAATAAAATTGACATTAGTGGGGATTGTTATGGGCAGCGATTCGGATCTTAAGTTGATGGGTGAGACCATGAAGGTAATGGAGGAATTTGCTGTTCCCTATGAGGTTGTCATCTCTTCGGCCCATCGCGCTCCGGTTCAGACTGCCAAATATGCCGAAACTGCGGCGGAACGGGGCTTGGAAGTGATCGTTGCAGCCGCGGGCGCCGCTGCGCATCTTCCCGGTGTCATTGCCGCCAGCACTGCCCTTCCGGTTATCGGAGTGCCGGTAAAAAGCGGGGCTTTGAGCGGACTGGACGCCCTCTATGCTATCGTGCAGATGCCAAGCGGCGTCCCAGTGGCTACCGTGGGAGTGGACGGAGCAAAAAACGCCGGTATCCTGGCGGTTGAAATTCTGGGCTTGAAATACCCCGAGTTCCGCCAAAAAATCCTGGACTACAAAGCCAGGCTCAGCCGCGAGGTAGGGGCCAAAAACCAAAAACTGCAGGAAAAAGGCTGGCGCAACTACTGAGACTTTGTGGCTGGATTTAAGGGTCGGAAGTCAGAATTCAGAAGTCAGGAGTCAGAATGGTTTGGGCAGGAGTCACTTGAAATAGGACGCCGGGGACGGTTCTTCTTGTCCTAGCGAAAGAAGTCGGGTTGGAAAGGATTCTGGGGATAATACCTCGAAATCCTGAGAATTGTCCCTTTGTGCTCAATGAGTTCGCTGGGTGGACTACCGGGGGTCACTGCCTAAACCTTGGGATGTGTCCCTAATCAGCATCAGGATGTGAAAGGAGAACTGCAATGATTGAACGTTATACACTGCCGGAAATGGCAAGTATCTGGTCGGACGAAAACCGTTTCCGCAAGTGGCTGGAAATTGAGATTTTGGCATGTGAAGCTTGGGTCGGGCTGGGAAAGGTCCCTGCAGAAGCAGCAAAAGTAATCAGGGAAAAGGGGGCTTTCCAGGCAGCAAGGATTGCCGAAATCGAAGAGGTGACCCACCACGATGTGCTGGCGTTTCTGACCAATGTGGCTGAAAATGTGGGGGATGAGGCGAAATATATCCACCTGGGCATGACATCTTCTGACATTCTGGATACCGCCCTGTCCCTGCAAATGGTTGAGGCTGCAGGCATCATCCTGGGCAGGCTGCAGGAGCTGGCCCTGGTGCTGAAAGAACAGGCTGTAAAATATAAGGATTACATAATGATGGGCAGGACCCACGGCATACACGCAGAACCGGTTACCCTGGGGCTTAAATTCGCTCTTTGGTTTGATGAAGTCAACCGTAGTATCCGGCGCCTGGAAAATGCCCGGGAAGCGGTACGCGTAGGGAAGATTTCCGGCGCTGTGGGTACTTTTGCCAACATCGACCCGGCGGTGGAAGAATATGTGTGTGAAAAGCTGGGCTTAAATCCGGCCCCGGCCTCCACCCAGGTCCTGCAGCGGGACCGGCATGCCGAATATCTCACAACCTTGGCGGTGATTGCCTCGTCTCTGGACAAGTTCGCCACGGAGTTTCGCAACCTGCAGCGCACGGACATTCATGAAGTGGAAGAACCTTTTGCCAAAGGACAAAAGGGTTCCTCCGCCATGCCGCACAAGAAAAATCCTATTCTGGGCGAACGGGTGGCCGGCTTGGCCAGGGTACTCAGGGGGAACGCCCTGGCGGCCCTGGAGAATGTAGCTTTGTGGCATGAACGCGACATCAGCCATTCTTCGGTGGAGAGGGTAATCATCCCGGACAGCACCACCGCCCTGGATTATATGCTGGTCAAATTTACCGGCGTGCTAAAAAATCTTACAGTTTATCCGAAAAATATGCAGGCAAACCTCGACAAGACGTTGGGCCTCATCTTCTCCCAAAGGGTAATGCTCAGCCTGGTGGAAAAAGGCATGGCCCGGGAAGCTGCCTATGCCCTGGTACAGCGCAACGCCCTGGAAGCCTGGAACAGCAAGGAGATGTTTAAGGACCTGATCCAGCGGGACAGGGAAGTCATGGCTTTGCTCAGCCCCAGCGAGGTTGAGGGACTCTTTGACTACAGTTATCACACCAAGCATGTGGACTATATACTCCGTCGGACCGGGGTAACGGCCTGAAATTGAGGAGGGAATCATTGTGGTAAAGAAACTGGAGCAGATGTATGAGGGAAAAGCTAAAAAGGTGTTCAGGACTGAGAACCCGGATTTGTATCTGGTAGATTATAAGGACGATGCCACAGCCTTCAACGGTGAAAAAAGAGGGACCATTGCTGATAAGGGGTATTACAACAATCAGATTTCAGCTTTGCTGTTTGCCGAACTGGAGAAGGCGGGAATTCCCACCCACATGGTTGAACTTACCGGAGACAGGGAGATGCTGGTAAAAGGCCTGGAAATCATCCAGCTCGAAGTCGTGGTGAGAAATATCGCCGCCGGCAGCCTGGCAAAGCGCCTCGGTTTTGAGGAGGGGCGTAAACTTCCTTTCGCCGTGGTGGAATTTTACTACAAAGACGACTCACTGGGGGATCCGCTGGTGAACGATTCCCATATAGCTGTCCTGGGGGCAGCTCAGCCGGAAGAACTGGTAGTCCTCAGGGAACTGGGACTCAAGATAAACCGGGTACTGCAGGACATCATGGCCAGAGCAGGCATTGAACTGGTGGATTTCAAGCTGGAGTTTGGCAAGCACAAGGGTGAAATCATCCTGGGTGACGAAATTTCCCCGGACACCTGCCGTTTCTGGGATATGGAGACGGGGGCTAAGCTGGACAAGGACCGCTTCCGCCGCGACCTGGGCAAGGTGGAGGAAGCTTATATCGAAGTATACCAAAGGCTGCAGAAGGTATTGAAGTAGGCTCTGGCTGAGCCTGGTTGCGGAGTTTGCCTTATATACTTGACTAGTCAGTCCTGTTGAGACGGGAAAGGGGGAGCAGAGTGGAAGACAGAATCGACCTGTGGTTTGATGACAAGCCCAAAGAGGAATGCGGCCTGTTTGGGATTTACGCGCCTGGTATGGACGTGGCCAGGCTTACCTATTACGGCCTTTATGCCCTGCAGCACCGGGGCCAGGAAAGCGCCGGGATTGCCGTGTCCAACGGCAGGGGGATAGACCTGCATAAAGATATGGGTCTTGTGGCGGAGGTTTTCTGCGATGAAATACTGCAGCAGCTAAAGGGGAACATGGCCATAGGCCATGTGCGTTACTCCACCACGGGTTCGAGCCACGTGGCCAATGCCCAGCCCTTGGTTTTCCGCTACCTGAAGGGCATGCTGTCCCTGGCCCACAACGGCAACCTGACCAACACAGCGGAGCTGCGGGATTCCTTAGGACGCACTGGGTCAGTGTTCCAGACCACCACGGACAGCGAGGTGATTGTCAACCTCATCGCCCGCTACAGCCAGAGCAGTCCGGATGAGGCTCTGATGAAATGCATGATCGACCTGAAGGGGGCTTACAGCCTTTTGGTCATGGCAGGGGGCAAGCTGTTCGGGGTGCGCGACCCCCATGGGTTCAGGCCGCTGTGTATAGGCAAGGTGCAGGATTCCTATATTCTGGCTTCCGAATCCTGCGCCCTGGATACGGTTGGGGCGAGCTTTGTGCGGGATGTGGAGCCCGGCGAGATCGTGATGCTGGATGAGAAGGGGTTGACCTCCATCCAGGTGATGAAATCAGCGCGGAAGTCTTTCTGTATTTTCGAATATATCTACTTTGCCCGTCCGGACAGCACCATCGACGGTATAAACGTCTCTTGGGCCAGGCGGCAGATGGGCATCCAACTGGCGAAAGAGGCCCCCATCGAGGCCGACATCGTCATCCCTGTGCCTGATTCGGGCAAGGGGGCTGCCTTGGGCTATTCCGCCGCTTCCGGCATCCCCTTTGAAGAGGGACTGATTAAAAACCGCTATATCGGACGCACCTTTATCCAGCCCACCCAGGAACTGCGCGACTTGGCTGTGAGGCTGAAGCTTAATGCCAACCAGCGGGTGATTGAGGGCAAGCGGGTTATTATGGTGGATGACTCCATCGTTAGGGGCACCACCAGTTCCAAGCTGGTGCAGATGCTGCGGGAAGCGGGAGCCACAGAGGTTCACATGTTGGTATGCTCGCCGCCGGTGCTCTATCCCTGCTATTACGGCATCGATACGGCTGAGCGGGAGAAACTGATTGCCACCCAAAAGCAGATTGAGGAAATCCGAGAGCATATCGGCGCGGACAGCCTGCACTATCTGAGCAGGGAAGGAATGCTCAAAGCCCTGGGACAGGCGGACCAGTGCATGGCCTGTTTTAGCGGGGACTATCCGGTGGAGTGCCCCCAGGACAGCCAGGCAAAATATAATTTGGAATGAGCTTCTGGGAAGTAGTTTAGGGTCAGAATTCAGTAGTCAGAAGTCAGAAGTCAGGAGTCAGGAGTCAGGAGTCAGGAGTTTAAGCGTCTATCTGGGGCGGTTGGGGTCAGTTGAGTCAGTTGGGGACGGTTCTTGACTGACTCAGGGGCAAACGTCAGAGTGTCAAGGGGACTGTCCCCCTGACACTCCCAGGAGTCAGGAGTCAAAATGCGGCAAGATTTGCTAGGACGGCAGAACCGCCCCCTGTGTCCTAGTCTCGGGTATTCTGAATTCTGAGTACCTGACCCGAAAGGAGGTCTGGACAAGTGGGAATTACTTATAAGGACGCCGGGGTTGATATCTCCGCCGGGAATACTGCGGTGGAGAGGATGAAAGCCCATGTGGCGCGTACGCAGCGGCCCGGGGTGATGGGCGGCCTGGGTGGATTCGGCGGGCTTTTTGCCCTGGATGTAAAGAAGTATGATGATCCGGTGCTGGTGTCGGGCACTGACGGGGTAGGCACCAAGCTTAAGGTTGCCTTCCTTACCGGGGTGCACCGCAGCATAGGGATTGATGCTGTG
>JAJYNB010000370.1 GCA_021786555.1 Bacillota bacterium
GATGCCTCTGCCTAAAGATTTTCCTAACTCAGGCAGTTTGCCGGGGCCAAAAATAATTAGAGCAATCACCACAAAAATAACTATTTCGGTTGGAGCCATAAAACCGAAAGAAATTAACATAATACCGCCTCCGTTGATAGTATGAAATAAGCATAAACGAAAAAAGAGATTTTTACTATCCGTAAAAACCCCGACAAAACATACACGATATTTTTATGAAAAACCCTGACACTAACTGCCGATTATGCCGTTTTCCATCGCATAACGAACTAATTCTGCCCGTTTGCGTAATTCAAGCTTCTCCATAACTCTTGCCTTATAGGTGTCTACTGTTTTAACACTTACATGAAGGATATCGGCTATTTCCTGATTGGTATGCCCCAAGGCAAGATGCCTTAGCACTTCGCGTTCACGTTCACTTAGGCCTTTTACCTTGTTATCTGTACGAGCTTGGGCCTTGGGATTGACCATATGGCAGAGAAGGGCTGCAGCCATGGAAGGATAAATAAACATCTCTCCCTTCGCCACAGTACGAATAGCTGATATAAGTTCAACATCTGCTGCTTTCTTCAAAACATAGCCTTTAGCACCCAGCCTTATAACTGCTTTCAAATATTCTTCGTCATCATGCATGGTCAATACCAGCACTTTTATTTCCGGATATGCCGTAATTATTTGCTTAAGGCATTCCATTCCGTTCATTTTTGGCATGGACAGATCTAAGAGAACCATCTCCGGTTGAAGGTTTTTAACGTACTTTAATACCTCTTCACCGTCTGCAGCCTCTCCTACAACCTCCATATCCGGTTCTGCATTTAACAAAACTCTTAACCCTGCCCGCAGGACAGCATGATCATCAGCCAAAAGAATTCTAACCTTATCTTCATTCATGTCTGTCAATCTTCCTTTCCATTTAACCAGCGGATTCGACCGGGATTTTAATAAACACGGTTGTCCCCATGCCCAGCTGCGATTCCAGTTTAAATGTTCCTCCGAGTAAGGTCGTTCTTTCCTGCATGCCGAAAAGCCCAAGTCCTTGACCGGGTCTTCTTGTCACCAAGCCCGGATCAAAACCAAGGCCATCATCTTCAACAATAGCTGACACCCAATCTTCCCGCCAATCGAGTAAAACAGAAACATTTTCCGCTTTGGCATACTTAGCAACGTTCGTAAGGGCCTCCTGCGCAATCCTATAGATTGCGACTTCAACAGCGGAGGATACCCGCCGACCCTGAAAACCTATGACGTGAAAATCTACCTCAATTAAATATTTTATTTCATAATCCCGCACATAACGCTCTAAAGCCGCTACCAATCCCATATCATCCAGAACACTTGGTCGTAATTCCAACGCTAAATGATGTACTTCTTCAAGAGTCTGGGAAACAATTTTCCGCATTTCCTGAAGACGCTCTCCCACTGCGCCAAAGGATGCTTCAGACTCTAATACTTTAAGCCCAACCATCAAAGAGGTTAAGGCCTGACTTGTCTCATCATGCAATTCCCTGGAAATTCGCTTGCGTTCTTCTTCTTGGGCAATCATAACCTTATCCAATAATTGTAAGCGCATTTCTTCTTTTTCCTTAAGCTGCTCCAGTAATTTCTCTCGTTCTTTGTGATTACGACTTATACTTTGCGTCATTTTGTTAAAAGCCATAGTTAAAAGCCCAATCTCGTCTTGTGAATGAACAACCCCTTGAACTTCCATTTCACCCTGGGTAACACGCCGAGTTAGAAACACTAATTCCCGTATAGGATGGGTCAGAACTTTGGTAAGCAGAATTGCTGCAAGGATACCCAGCGTAGAAACGAAGAGGGCAATCAATAGCAAACTCCAGGTCATTTTAAGCACAGCTTTTTGTAAGCCCATTTCATCCATTCCAACCCGGACAGTTCCTAATTTTCCATCGAGGATCGGCACCGCAACATCTCGGACAATTCCCACTTCACTCCGCAAAACGCTGAGATGGAATTTTTCGTCCCCAGTCACTTTATTTACCTTAAGCAAATCATTTGGAAAGCCTGCCCCGAAAGTATGAGCAAGTACATCGCCCTGGGGATCTACCACAAAAATATACTGGACATCTTCATTATTTTGGAGAGTGTTTTTTATCAACTCATAAACGGCGTAAGCATTATTAATCAACAGTTCGTTCGTTGCCCTGGCAGCCACATCACTACCGATGGACACGGCCCGTTTATCCAATTGGTCACGTAGATTGGTCGTTAAAATGCTGGATATTTGCCAGACAAACATGGTACTAAGAAGCAGCATCAGCCCAATTACTAAGCCAAGTATCTTGTTTTGAATGCTGACGCTTTGAAAACGCCATAATACTGCCCTGTACCATGAATTTTTTTTTAATCTATCAATTAAACTTCTTGTCATTTGTTTATTATATCCAACATGGTTTGAATGGGCTCATAGGCTCTGGAATCGGGCAAAACAAATCTATTTACGCCTAAAGAAATTAAGGCGTTTTTCCCTAACTGGTCTTTTTCCATGTGTAACAAGGCTTCCAACAAGACGGTCTTAAGATGCGGATCAATATTGCTGTTAACCACCACTGGTGGACTGCCAACTTCGGCTGAACGCGCAATTATTCTTAATTTATTGGCTAATGTTGGGTCTTTGGCGACAGTATATTGGAACACCAGCGAATCAACCGCGGCTGCTGAGACTACATTATCCAGAACTGCCTTAATCGAATTATCGTGACTATACGTATAAATTATCCTGCCGAAATACTCTGAAGGCTTAGCGTTTAATTGACTTACCATGTAAGTAGGAGCAATCGACCCCGAAAAAGAAATCGGATCAGAAAAGGCAAAAACTTGTCCCTTCAAATCTTCAAATTTAAAAAATTTACTGTTTGCGTTTACAATGATATAGGATTGGTAAGTCGGCTTGCCATTCACTTCAGGTACAGCCAGCAGCTCCATATTACTGTTTTTACCCACAACATAAGCGCCAGAACAAATTAAAGCCAGGTCGACTTCGCCGTCCCTGACCAAGTCATTCATTTCCTGGTAGGTTTGGCGCTGGACAAGTTGGACCGGACGGCCGGTTTTGGTCTGGAGATATTCCTCAAGGGCCCTATAGTATTGTATGGTTTCACGCGGCGAGAGAACTGAAGATATCCCCACTTTAAGTACGTTTGAGCTTTTTGCAGGAAGGGGATTGGTGTGGGAATAGTCCGTAGGTTTGAGACTCACTAATTGCGGGGAGTTGTCAGTCTGACATCCGGAGATTATTAATAACAAAGCCAATATCAGCAGGAGTGACATGTAATATTTTGCTGGAAGTCGCAATTTCATCCCTCCTAAATATTGGAATAATCCATATGAGAAACTTTTTTAGTAAGTAATTCGATTTAACTAGCCAAATTCCTGTTCGATTTGGGAGCCGCAGTCGAAACAACAGCAGGAAACCTTTGTTAACCAGCAAGGTTTAATAGGGCTTCCTTTCACACACATCTTTATATACGTATGAAAGGTAATCGGGTAATAGTCCCAGACACCCATGTCTCCTGACGATCAAAAATAAGCCAGTGAAGAAGCGTCCCCAACTGACTCACAGGTTAGAATTCTGACTCCTGACTCCTGAATTCTGACCACCGGAACTACTTCCCTGGATTATTAATAGCTGCCTGAGCGGCTGCAAACACTTTAAGACCAATCCCGTTTTTTAAGAGTGTCAGAGTGTCAAGGGGAAGTGTCAAGGGGACAGTCCCCTTGACACTCCATTAAAATTTGGCATCATCCGCTAGGAAGAACCGTTCCCTTCTCCTGCGGAAGCGCAAGAACCGTCCCTTTGCTTCCAACGTTGACAAGCCCAATCAACCAAGTGAGTCAGCCGGGAACCGTCCCCAACTGACTCACAACATTTCAGGCCAAAATTCTGACTCCTGACTCCTGACTCCTGAATTCTGACCCCAAAGAATTACTTCTCCGGGTTATTGATCGCTGCCTGGGCGGCGGCCAGGCGGGCGATGGGTACCCGGAAGGGAGAACAGCTGACATAGTTCATGCCCACCAGGTGACAGAACTCGATGGAATTGGGTTCACCGCCCTGCTCACCGCAAATGCCTATGTTTAGAGCGGGATTAGCCTGCCGGCCCAGGCGTACAGCCATGTCAACCAGCTTGCCGACACCACCCCGGTCCAGTACAGCGAAGGGATTATTCTTCAACACACCTTTCTCCAGGTAAGCAGGCAGGAATTTCCCTTCAGAGTCATCCCGGCTGAAGCCCAAAGTGGTCTGGGTCAGGTCATTGGTGCCAAAGGAGAAGAAATCAGACAGGGCGCCAATCTCATCGGCGGTGAGGCAGGCCCGCGGCACTTCAATACAGGTGCCGAACTTATAGGCAACTTTTACTCCCTGTTCCCGCATAACATCCCCAGCTACATCCTCCGTTAGTTTACGCAGCACAGCCAGTTCCGAGTTGTTAATAATCAGAGGCATCATTACCTCAGGGTGGATTTCAAATCCTTCCTTCACCAGTTGGGCAGAAGCCTGGAAGATAGCACGGCACTGCATAGCATAGATTTCCGGGTGGGTGATGCCCAGGCGGCTGCCCCGGTGCCCCAGCATAGGATTGAACTCGGAAAGGGAACGTACCTGGCGCAAAAGGGCCTCTTTTTCGGAGATTTCAGCCTGGTCTCCGCCCGTGAGTTTGAGTTTGGTAATTTCCACCACCAGTTCTTCAGCGTTGGGCAGAAATTCATGTAAGGGTGGATCGAGCAGGCGGATGATTACCGGCAAGCCGGCCATAGCCTTCAGGATACCGTAAAAGTCACCCTGCTGCATTGGTAAGAGCTTAGCCAGAGCGGCTTCCCGCTCTTCCAAAGTCTCAGACAGAATCATCTCCTGCACAATGGGCATCCGCTTAGGGTCCATGAACATGTGCTCGGTGCGCACCAGGCCGATCCCCTGGGCGCCAAAATCCCGGGCTTTCTGGGCGTCGGGCGGATTGTCAGCGTTGGCCATGATTCCCAGCCGGCGGAATTCGTCAGCCCATTCCAGTAGTTCCTGGAATTCCCCTGACAATTCAGGGTCAATCATAGGTACAGTACCTAAGATTACCTGGCCTGTTGCACCGTCAACAGAGATAAAATCCCCCTGCTTCAGGGTCAGGTTGTTCACTGTTACCAACTCATTGGCATAGTCAATCCGTAAGGCCTCACAGCCGCACACGCAGGGCTTGCCCATATGACGGGCTACCACCGCTGCGTGGCTGGTCATGCCGCCCCGGCTGGTGAGAATCCCCTGGGCTGCAACAATGCCGTGAATATCGTCGGGCGTAGTTTCGGTACGGACAAGAATAACCTTCTCACCGAATTGCCCCATTTTCTCAGCCACATCAGCGTCAAACACAATTTTGCCGGAAGCAGCCCCCGGTGAAGCGGGCAGGCCCTTGGCTATCACCTCTAGTTTAGCAGCCGGGTCGATGCGGCGGTGCAGCAGTTGGTCCAGCTGGTTGGCTTCCACCCGGGTGATGCCTTCTTCTTTCGAAATCAGGCCTTCTTTGCACAGTTCCACCGCCACCCGTACAGCTGCGGCGGCAGTACGTTTTCCGTTCCGGGTCTGGAGCATGTACAGCTTGCCCCGTTCAATCGTGAACTCAATGTCCTGCATATCGCGGTAGTGGTTTTCCAACAGGCTGGCGATTTTCACGAACTGCTCATAGATGGCGCCGTTTTCCTGGGCCAGACTGGAGATGGGCTGTGGCGTACGGATTCCAGCCACCACATCTTCTCCTTGGGCATTCATCAGGTACTCGCCGTACAGGGCCTTCTCCCCGGTGGAAGGATTGCGGGTAAACGCAACCCCGGTGCCGGAATCAGGTCCCATGTTGCCGAACACCATGGACTGCACATTTACCGCTGTGCCGATATCATCCGGAATGTTGTTCAGCTTGCGGTAAACAATGGCACGGTCATTGTTCCATGAGCGGAATACAGCCAGTATAGCTTCCTGCAATTGGAGCATGGGGTCTTGGGGGAACGGCCTGCCTGCGGTGTATTCCACAGTCTTTTTATACTCTTCAACTATTTCCCTCAGGCTGTCGGCTGAAAGTTCATGGTCGAAGCGCACACCCTGCTTCTCCTTGGTTCTTTCCAAAACTGTTTCAAACTTATGGTGTTCAACTTCCAGCACCACATCGGAAAACATTTGAATAAACCTGCGGTAGCAGTCCAGTGCAAACCGTTCGTTTTGTGTCCCTTCAATCAGCCCATTGATGGTCTGGTCGTTTAAACCCAGGTTGAGGATGGTGTCCATCATGCCGGGCATGGAGAACTTGGCGCCGGAACGGACCGATACCAGCAGCGGATTTTTCGCATCGCCGAATTTTTTGCCGGTTTTTTCTTCCACCACGTGCAAGGCCGCTACCGCCTCGTCCAAGAGTCCCTCAGGTATATGTTTATCATTCTGGTAGTACTCGTTGCAGGCTTCCGTAGTAATAGTTAATCCCGGCGGCACCGGCAAACCTATGATGGTCATCTCTGCCAGATTGGCCCCTTTGCCGCCCAGGAGATCTTTCATCCCCGCTTTGCCCTCTTCAAACAAATAGACATATTTCTTAGACATTTCGGTCCCCCTTGTAATATATTTCCAACACTTTACTGGCGGTTTCCTCAACAGCTTTATTGGTTACATCAATTATCGGGCAGCCCAGGCGCCGCATAATACCCTCAGCATATTCCAGCTCAAGCATTATCCGCTCCAGGGAAGCATAATCAGCATTTGGCGTGAGGCCCAGGGCCTTCAGCCTCTCCGCCCGGATAACATTGAGCGGCTGTGGTCTAATCGTCAAGCCGATGATTTTGCAGTTGGGTGCGTAAAACAATTCTTCCGGCGGCGCAACCTCCGGTACCAAAGGGACATTGGCAGCTTTAATCTGTTTATGGGCCAGGTACATGCTAAGAGGAGTTTTTGATGTGCGGGAAACCCCAATCAAGACGATATCGGCAAACAATATTCCCCGGGAGTCCTTGCCGTCGTCATACTTTACAGCAAATTCAATAGCCTCCACCTTGCGGAAATACTGTTCATCCAGCTTATGCAGCAAATCCGGGATCATGTGGGGCTTTTGCCCGGTCACCTCGGTCAAGGTGTTAATCATGGGGCCCAAAATGTCCACGGTTTTAAGCCCAAGTTCCGCGGCCCTTGTTACCAGGAAGTTCCGCAAATCCTCAATCACCAAGGTATAGGCCACAACGCTTTCCTTGCTGGCCGCCTCCTGCAGCACTCTCTCCAGGTGAGCCTTGTCATGCACATAGGGTACGCGCCGGACCTCGGTCTTTCCTCCGTTAAACTGGCTGGCCGCTGCCCGGGCAACCAGCTCGGCTGTTTCACCCACTGAGTCTGATATTACATAAATAGCCGGCGTTCTTACTTCGCTAATGTTCCTTCCCTCCCAATAGTTAACGGATGTCTCCCAGTTCCACCAGGATTCGAGTAATATTGGTTTTGGTAAATCTACCGATGACTTCCAGTTTTTCATTGCCCGCATCATCGATGTAAGTTCTCACCACCGGCAGCGAGTCAATCTGGTGCTGGATTATTTTCCGCGCTGCCAGAAGTACCGGTTCATCAGGCGTAGTAAAAATAATATTCGGCATCCTGGTCATAGTCACACCCACCGGTACCTTGTGCACATCACTTTTGCCGAGAGTAGCTTTTAGTAAATCCTTACGGGAACAGACACCTTCCAGGATCCCGCCCTCGCTTACCACTGCCAGGCTGCCCACATCTTCCAAGAACATAGTCACAATAGCGTCGTAAAGAGTTGTCTCTTCCCTTACCACGATAGGGACAGACTTAAAGTCCCCTACCCGGAGCTTTCTGAGTCGGTCGGCCACCAAAGCGTCACTCTTCGATTTGCCGCTGTAATAATACCCGACCCTTGGCCTGGCATCCAGCAGGCCCGCCATGGTTAAGACTGTTAGGTCTGGACGCAAGGTTGCCCTGGTAAGATTAAGCAGATCGGCAATTTGCTCACCGGTTATCGGTCCCTTGGCCTTAACAATCTCCACTATTTTTCCCTGACGCTCAGTAATTTCCAAGTATTCACCCCCAATTGTGCCATACTAATGGTTATTGTACCACACTATATATACTATTTCCGCCGCCAAACTCCTGCCAATCTCTAAAAATTTTTATGTTCCAGTACATACTTACAAATTAGCCATAATATGCCAAAATAGTAAAAAACCGCAGCCTCTTCTCTAAATACGGCTGCGGTTCTTATTCAAGCCCACCCCGGACCAAGGCCGTTCAACCACAATGATCCTCATCGCCCTCCTCCTGCGGAAGTTGGGCAAGGATGTCTGTAGCCCGGATCTGGTCCTGGTCCTGTACCATCTCATCCTTAACCAGCCGGCCGTCCCGGAAGCTCACTACCCGCTGGGCGTGCCGGACAATGTCCGGCTCATGGGTAACCATGATGATGGTAATCCCTTCTTTGTTTAATTCATGTCAAATATCGCCGTTAGCCGAGAAATCCCCTGCCGCCTGTTCGCGTTGGGAGGGACCCTCGATCTCCAAGGTACACTTTTTGGCCAAAGCCAGAGCTGTTCCGGTGAGACCCGCTACGGCGAATTGGGTGCTGGCCAGGGCCCCTACCAGTCCCAACGCCCCTAGGGGAGCGGGAAGAGTGAACAACACCCTCTGACCCCGTTTGAGCTTGATTTTGGCCTTACTTGCTTTCAGTGCGCCATCCTTCAGGGTTTCCCAGGCCTGCCGTCCCCTCTGTACTATTTGGTCCCGGGATGATTGTGCTTCCCTTTCCCGCTCGATCAAAGCCTGAACTAAATCCCCGCCAGCCGCATCCAGGGCCAGTTTCGCTTCGGCGTAACTCAGGTTCATCCTATGCCGCAGCACATCAATCTTCTGCAATTCCGTCATTTACAATCACTCCCTTACAGCTTTGACAAAAAGTCCAGTGACTTGAAACGCTTTTCCAGTTTGGTCGTGAGAAACTGCCTGCTCAGCCGCTCCAACTCCCCGCCCAGTTGAGGGGAAATTCTTAGCCGGTCCAATTTGCGCAGATCCATTTTTAAGAGCTGGTTGACAACCGCCAAGGCCCCGCCGCTCACTTCAATACTTTGGTGATCCTGGTGCCTGCAGCGGGGGCAGAGCACACCACCCAAATCACAACTAAACTGCCTCTTCTCCCCGCTAACCTGGCCATTGCACACTACACAGGTTTCGGTTTGGGGTTTGTAACCCATCAATTGCATCAGCCTGAATTCGAAACAGCGGGCAACCAGTTTAGGCTCTAAACTTTGCATTAAGTAAAAACAGGTTAAGGTCAGGAGAAAAATCTCCTGGCCTTCCTCGTTCTCCCACAAGGCGGCACCCAGCAGCTCAGCCATATAAGTAGCATGAGTCAAGCGTTCAAGGTCCTCCATCAACCAGAGGAAACTCTCTCTTTGTTCTACTTGGGTGACCGTGTCCAGACTTTTGCCCTTATGCAAGAGGAAGTTCGAGTAGGAAAAGAGCTGAACGCCGCCCCGCAGCCTGCTTTTCGGTTTACGCACGCCTTTAGCAATTGCTTGAATTCTGCCAAACTCCCGGGAAAACAAGGTAAGTATTTTGTCCGCCTCTCCGTAGTCCCGGGCCCGGACCACAAGGGCATCGGTCTTGTAAAGGGCCAAACTGTACCCCGTCCTTCCTCATAGCGCTATGAGCCTATGAGTAGTTTCGACCTGACGGTTTAAATACCTGCAACCCCCCTTGAACCTCCCAATCCCGGCTCATGTACTATGTCCTCCTCCCGGTCCAGAGACTGGCGGTAGAGCAAGTATGCGCCGATATAACCTGTTGCGCGGAAAACGTCCCACAGAGCGTCGCTTCTGGTCAAGACCACCATCCCTTTCTGCAGTTATTTCCCTTACAGTTTTAGTTTCTCTTTTTTGGCCCACGCTATACTGCTATAAAATTTTCCTCCAGCATCACAAAAAAGTGAGTCACTTGGGGACGGTTCTTGAGTGACTCACTTTTAAATCGCTAAGGGACCGTCTGCGGCTGTGTAACCCGGCAGTCGATTTAGCGCCCTGGCAATGTCAGCAAAATGAAAACCGTCCCTGCCTTCCTGGTCGATCTGCCAGGAAAACGGGACAGCCTTCTTAACGCCTGTTAATCTTAAAATCGCCCGGGAACTACCCCGAATGGAGGCCGTTCAAAAACAAGTATAGCGCGAAGCCCTTGCTGCCGGCATCCTCAACGTACTAGACGTACGTTGAGGATGCCGGCAGCAAGGGCGACAAAGCTAGACGCAGTTTTTCAACGGCCTCCAAGTCCCGCCAGAATCGCCGCTCCGGCGCTTGCCCCTATTCTGCTGGCTCCTGCCTCTACCAGTGCCAGGGCATCCGCCAGGGTTTTCACTCCGCCCGAAGCTTTGACCCCAACCCCGGGTCCAACCGTTCGACGCATCAGCCGGATATCCTCCGGGGTAGCCCCGCCGCCGGAAAAACCGGTGGAAGTCTTGACGAAGTCCGCCCCGGCCTCTACAGCCAATTCACAGGCTTTAACCTTTTCTGCCTCCGTTAAGAGAGCTGTCTCAATAATCACCTTAACAATAATGCCGTCCGCTTTACGGGCCTCCGATACCACGCCCCTGATGTCCCGCAATACCCGGTCGTAATCCCCCTGCTTCAGCGCACCGATATTGATCACCATGTCCAGTTCCCGGGCGCCCTTCTCCATGGCATCCCTGGCTTCAAACCCCTTAACCTCTGGCGTGTTTGCCCCCAGGGGAAAGCCAATAACAGTACACACCTTTACTGTGGTGCCAGTGAGCAATTTATGAGCCACGCTGACATGGGCAGGATTGACACAAACAGAAAAAAAGCCGTTTTCTTTGGCCTCCTGGCATAACTGCACCATATCCGCTTCCGTGGCCTGCGGTTTTAACAGGGTATGATCAATCATGCCGGCAAGTTTGCTTTTTTCCAACTGAATTCCCTCCTTACTCCTCCCGGGAGTCGTAGCCAAAATTGCGCAGGACGGCTTCCCGGTTGCGCCAGTCTTTTTTTACTTTGACCCAGAGGTTCAGGTACACTTTGCTGCCCAGCATCTGTTCGATATCCCGCCGGGCTTCGCTGCCGATTTGTTTCAGCATTCCCCCGCTTTTGCCGATAATAATTCCCCTTTGGGAATCCCGCTCCACATAGATAACAGCCCCGATGGATACCAATGACTCCTTTTCCTTAACCTCTTCCACTTCTACCGCGATGGAATGGGGAACCTCGTCCCTGGTCTTCTGCAGGACTTTCTCCCTGATTAATTCACCGATGATAAACCGCTCCGGATGGTCTGTCACCGCATCGGCAGGATAATACTGGGGGCCTTCTGGCAGGTGTTTGAAGATTTCATCCTTCAACCTGTCCTCATTGCTCCCCTGCAAAGCCGAAATGGGCACAATCCCATCGAACCTGCCGCGTTGGTCCCATTGGGCCAAGAGCGGCAGCAGTGATTCTTTTTCCACCAGGTCCACCTTGTTCAGGGCCAGAATGACCGGGGTGTCGACCTCCTGCAGCAGGCCGAGCACGTACTCTTCCCCCGACCCGAACTTGGCAGTTACATCCACCAGGTAAAGAATCAAATCTACCCCCTTCAGGGTATTCTTTGCTACCTGGACCATGTACTCGCCCAGACGGTCTTTTGGCTTATGCACCCCGGGGGTGTCCAAAAAAACCACCTGGCCCCTGTCCTCACTCAAAACCCCCTGGATACGGTTGCGCGGGGTCGGGGGCTTGGCGGA
>JAJYNB010000396.1 GCA_021786555.1 Bacillota bacterium
GCCCCAGTACCCAATAGCTTACCCCCCGCAGGCCGTATTTGTTGACCAGCTTATACTTGGCGTCTACACTGCGGGCATCCTCAAACCAGACTTCATGTTCCCGGCCGTTGCCATCGGTATAGCGGAAATAGGGTGATTGCAGGGTTTCGTCATAGCTGATGCTCACTCCGTGCACCGCTGCCAGCTGTATCGCCTCCTGGGGACTGACCGTTCGGGCCCAATGGCCGCCGGGGACATAGGGAAGAGTCCAGTCATACCCGTACAAGGGCATACCCATAAGTATTTTTTTGCGCGGAATGGCGGTTACAGCATAATTCAGCACTTCCTGCACCTTATTGATAGGCGCTACAGCGTAGGGCGGCCCGCCGGACCAACCCCACTCATAAGTCATGATTACCACATAATCGGCAATCCGGCCGTGGGCCCGGTAGTCATGGGCCCCATACCACTCACCTGTCTGCCAGTCCCCGGTCTTTGGTGCCAGGGCTGTGGAGAAAGGATAGCCCGCTGCCCGCATTCGGTTAGCCACAACGTCCAGGAAGTTGTTCAAGAGTTGGCGGTCCTCCGGCCTTACCCGCTCGAAGTCGATATTAAGCCCATAGTAGTCCCTTGAACGCAGGTGAACAAATATATTCTGAATCAAGCGCTCTTTCACCAAGGGCTCGACCATCACTGCATGGGCCAAGTCAGGGCTGAAATTACTGCCGTCGAAATTGGTCACAACCAATACAGGTGAGACCCCCATAGACCGTGCACTTTCCACAATAGCCCGGTCATCAGGCCCTACGATATCCCCTGCCGGGGTTACGTGATAGCTGAACAGGGTAAGATATGTAAGATCTCTGCCCACATCCAGCACCGGAGCGGTGGGATCCGCTGCGACCGACAGCGGGTCAATGTAGGCGTTGACCTCGACGGTACGGGACGGCCCCCGGGCCACCGGCACCTGAATAACCTGGCCCACCCGCAGCTTGCTGGGGTCAACCCCAGGGTTGACCGCCATTAGTTCCTGCATCCTTAGCTTGCGGTTCTTGGCAATCAACCACATAGTGTCCCCGGCTTTGATTACATAGGGCACGGTTTGCGCCGGAATGACAATGGTCTGCCCCGGCACCAAATTATTGGGGTTAGGTATTTTGTTAACCCTGGCAATCTCACCGGGCACCATGCCGAAGCGGCGGCCGATGGACCAAAGGTTGTCGCCAGGCCTGACTACATAAATCTGCACACTTTCGCCTCCCGCAGAATATCCTCCTTAACAAAATATTCAGATGCGGGGGCCAAATGTACACAGATTTTAGCAAAAACCCTTGAAACCTAACAGAAAAGGACCGAGGTGTTTTGGCCAAGGTCCTTGAACTTGAGTCAACACGACGGTTCTTTTTGGCTCACGGGTATTAACTTGCAGCAGGCCCTGCGCCTAAGAGCGGGCTTTGGCCGGCTCCACGCTGACTTTTTTGCCTTTGATCAGGTTGTGGTGCATGGTATACATGACCCTGGCCGCCACATCTTCGGGAACTTCCACAAAGGTGAACTTATCGTAGATATTGATCATCCCGATAATGTTGCCGGGGATGTTGGCCTCTTCCGCGATGGCCCGCACGATATCCTGGGGCTTGATCTGATTGGAGCGGCCAATATTGATGAACAGCCGTACCATGCCCTGCCTGGCCCCGGTGTTGCCGAAGTTGATCTCTTCTTCCGCTTCAATTTCCGGTTCCCGCGCATCCAGGCCTTCCACCGCGTATTTTAGGGCAGCTGCGGCAACCTCAACTGAATCGTACTCTTCCATGAGCTCGGTTACCAGGTTGCGGTAAGATGTCAAATGACCTTCCCCCATGATCTTCACCAGATGTCCGCGCAGGGCTTCCAACTGGCGCTCCGCCAAATCTGCCTGAGTGGGCAGTTCCTGCCGGCGGATGCGGGTTTTCACCAAGTTCTCAATCAGGCGCAGCTGACGGTATTCCCTGGGTGTTACCAGAGTAACGGCCTGGCCCTTTTTCCCTGCTCTCCCGGTACGGCCGATGCGGTGTACGTAGGACTCGGGGTCTTGGGGAATATCATAATTGATCACATGGGTGACGTTTTCAATGTCCAGCCCCCTTGCCGCCACATCTGTGGCCACCAAGAGCTCGGCTTTCCCCTCCCGGAACCGTTTCATCACCCGGTCCCGCTGGGTCTGGCTCAAGTCCCCGTGCAATCCGTTGGCAAAATATCCTCTGCTCTCCAGAGCAGCTACCAGTTCATCGACCCCGCGCTTGGTACGGCAGAAAATGATAGCCTGGCGGATATCTTCCATATCAATTACCCGGGCGAGGGCATCCACCTTGCTCTTGTCCCTGGCTTCATAAAACACTTGGTCAATCTGCGGCACAGTCAGTTCATCCCGGCTCACGGAAATGGTGACCGGGTTTTTCATAAATTTACCGGCAAGCTTGCGAATCTCATAGGGCATGGTAGCGGAGAACAGCAGGGTCTGCCGGTCCTCCGGCGTCTTGCTCAGGATACTCTCGATATCTTCAATGAAGCCCATGTCCAGCATCTCATCTGCTTCGTCCAAGACCACGAACTTGATATGCTGGAGTTTCAGTGTACCGCGGTTTAGATGGTCTAAAACCCTGCCCGGTGTGCCGATGGCTACGTGAGCTCCGAAGCGCAGGGCGCGGATTTGCCTGTCGATAGGCTGACCACCGTAAATCGGTACTGTTTTGATGTGTTTATGCCTACCGATTTTAGCCATCTCTTCAGAGACCTGGATAGCCAATTCCCGGGTAGGGGCCAGGATAATAGCCTGTACCTGGTTAAACCGGGGGTTGATCAGCTCCACGATGGGAATGCCGAAAGCTGCAGTTTTACCTGTCCCTGTCTGGGCCTGGCCTAAAACGTCAGTTCCTTCCAGAATTACCGGAATGACCTGGGCTTGAATCGGGGAAGGTTCCTCGAAGCCCATATCGGAAACAGCCTGAAAAACTTGGCGGCTCAGCTCAAGCTCGCCAAAAAAGTTGGTTCTGGTTTCTGTCATGTAGTTTAATGAATCTCCTTTCTAATTGGCCCTACCCTGCATCAGGTAAAGCCGGACCCAGTTCAGGGCCCCGTTAACGGTTAAGGCGCGAATCCCCTCGCGATTGCCAAAGAAATTAAAGGATTGAGTTTGTGTTCCCTCTGGCGTTGCCAGCCCTACATACACCAACCCAACGGGTTTTTCCTCTGAACTCCCGCCAGGGCCTGCAATGCCGGTAGAGGAAACGGCCAAATCGGTTCCGGCCTTCAGTCTGGCCCCTGCCGCCATCTCTTCGGCGGTCTGGGCGCTGACTGCACCATATTTTTCCAGAGTTTCGCGACTCACTCCCAACAGCTTGTGCTTTAAATCGTTACTGTAGGTGTTAAACCCGCCTAGGTAATAGGCAGAGCTTCCGGCAACCGCTGTAATTGCCCCGCCGATCAATCCCCCCGTACAGGATTCGGCGGTTGAGATGGTCATGCCTGCCCTGGAGAGCAGTTCACCAACCGCTGCAGCCATAGTGAGATTGCCGCCGGCAAAAATCTTGTCTCCCAATTTGTGCCTGATTTTCTCCTCCAGGTCCCAAATCCCCTGCCACGCTTCCTGTTCGCTGGAAGCCGCGGCTGAGATACGCACATGGAGTTCGGCAGTCTTAGCCAATAGAGCAACGGTCGGGTTTGTTTGCCCTATTAGCAGCCTGTCGAGGATTTCATCAACCATGGCCTCGCTCATGCCGAAAATCTTGAGCACTCTTGTTTTGATAAACTCCGGAGCTGATTTGGTTTTATCCTTTAAGTAAGGTTCCACCGTCTCCTCAAACATTGGGCGCATTTCAGCAGGTGGACCAGGGAGAATGACTATGATCTGGTCCCCTTTTTCCACGAGAGCGCCGGGAGCAGTACCAAGGTGGTTGGGAATCACCTTGCTGCCCGTAGGAAAATAGGCCTGCTTCAGGTTGCTCTCGGGCATGTCCCGCCCCAATTTGACGAAAAACGCTTTAACCCGTTCCAGACTTTCCGCGTGAACCTCCTGTTCCAGATCCCATACCCTGCATACCGCCTGTTTGGTCAAGTCATCGACAGTAGGACCCAAGCCCCCGGTGGTTATCACCAGGTCGGCCCGGTCCAGGGCGGTGCGCAAAACCTGTTCCATCCTCTCCGCATTATCGCCGACGGTTGTATGGTAATAAACATTGATGCCGAGGGAAGAAAGCTTTTGCGACAAGTAATAGGCGTTGGTATTTAAGGTCTGGCCCAGAAGCAGCTCGGTTCCGGTTGAAATCAATTCGGCCTTCACGCTATTTTACCACCTTCCTTGGTATGCTGCAATCTTAACACCAACACTATCACTATTATGTCCCGCAGGAAACAGGTTCGCCTCAATTTTTTGTCAGTAGGTTATTATTTTCCCCTCCCAAAACGTTAAATCTGAGTGGGTTAAAAAAGAGGATGCCCAACAGCCTTCAGGCTATCAGGCATCCTCGCTTAAATCTGTTACTGCCTCAACTGGCAGCTTTCAGGCTATTCAAGCACTGGCGCAGTTCATCACCCGTAATGTTTTCTTTGTCCTCAAGAATCTTTACTATTTCCTGAAAGGCCGTCAGGTGCTCCTGCAACAGTATGCGAGTTCTCTCTTCCAGTTCGCGCAGAATTTCCGTCGAGGCGTCATGCAGCTTTTCCTGGGGCAATTGTTCCAGTTCCACTACCCCAAGGGAGGACATCCCTGCCGAAATCATGTGCCTGACAAGGTTCATTGTCTGTCCATAATCTCCAGCAGCTCCGGTGCTGCGGTCACCCAACACAATTTCCTCCGCCAGGGCCCCGGCCAGCGCAACCTTGATCTGGTTTTCCAGAGCGGTCTGGGTATAAAGATAGGTGTCGTCTTCAGGGTTGTGGCGCACATATCCCAGAGCCTTGCCGCGTGGCCGGATGGTCACGGTTGACACAGAATTCGGGTTGACCAGTTCACCCACCAGCGCATGACCGGCTTCATGGATGGCTACTCTTTTCAAATCGGAAGGGCTTGGCTTCCGGTCCGATTTTTCCCCCATTATTACTTTGTCAATACCTTCCCGCAAGTGACTCTGGGATATTCTATTACACTGTTCCCGCAAGGCGAAAATTGCAGCCTCATTGGTCAGGCTCTCCAGATGGGCCCCGGAAAAACCGAAGGTTTCATGGGCAATCTGCTCCAGGTCCACTTCGTCAGCCAAAGGCTTATTGCGGGTATGAATCAGTAAAATCGACTTACGGCCGTCCTTATCGGGCAAATCCACCTTAACCTGACGGTCAAAGCGGCCGGGGCGCATCAGAGCTGCGTCCAAAGCATCCACCCTGTTGGTGGCCCCTACAACCAAGATTTCCACCTGGCCGTCGCTCTTCATACCGTCCATTTCCACCAGGAGCTGGTTGAGGGTCTGGTCATACTCATGGTGACTGATGTTGGAACCACGTTTGCCGCCCAGGATATCTATTTCATCTATAAAGATTATGGCGCTGTTTTTCTTTAATTTCTGGGCCCGTTCCCGGGCCGTTCTGAACAGGGTCCTTACTCTTTCCGCTCCGACACCCGCATACATCTGGATGAACTCACTGCCAGATACAGCAAGAAAGACCGAGTCCGTAAAACTTGCCGCGGCTTTGGCCAGGAGAGTTTTTCCGGTTCCCGGGGGTCCGGTCAGCAGAATCCCCTTGAGGGGGCGAATGCCCAGGCTCTTAATCTTTTCCCGTTCCAGGATAAACTCCAAGGCCTCTTTTAACTCCTGAATGGCAGCGTTCTGCCCGCCAATCATGTCAAAGGTAAAGTTGGCACTGCCCGTGTACTCCATTTTCCTGGCATTGCCGCCCAGGCCCACGCCGTTGCGGTTGAGCAGGAGCAAAATCGTCCCTGCCAGTGCGGCCAGAACAAGAAGGGGAAATACGTTATAACCTACAAGGGCTAAAAAGGCCACAACCGCCAACCCTACCCCGAGAAATACTTCTTTAAGCATACTTCACCGCCTTCCAAAAAACCTTCCCGCTCACCCGCCGGTTGAAATCAGATTTTTCCCCTGCGGCCGGGGAAACACCTGATACAAGTATTTGTCCCCCTGCTGAAACTGCAGGTAAATATAGTCCGAATCCATGTAGACTGCGTAACGGTCCAGTTTGGCTCCCTGGGCCGCAGCGTCGATCCCTTTTTCCATAGAAGTAAAATCACCCTGAACCAGAGCTTCTTCAACGTTAAACCTGACCTTTTCCAGCAGTGCCTGGAGGGCTGGACTTCGGTTGTCCGTTAGTATCAGCCTGGAGTTTCCGGCAGCCTCCTGCAGCTGACGGCAGGTTTCCTTAAGATTTGGCACAGCCTGAAGCTTTACTTCAATGTTAGAGTCGGACCCCATAATTACCTTGCTCACACCCTGGACCGCTGCCAATTTGACAGAAACAGGCTGTTCAAGCACAAATTTTTTCCAGGTTAACTGAACGCCAATAAGCGCACCCAGTGTTACCAGCGCCACCAGAATCACGAACCCTGCCCGCTGCCATTTGAGTTCCACCGGAATCCCCCCTTTCTATCATGAGTAGATCATTTTACTGGCAAAACAAAAACAGACCAAAAAACCTGGCCGAAATTTGCAACTTTACATTTTTTGCTTCCAGATTAAGCAAAGTGTTGCAGCAAGTGTATAATTTTTACTTAAATTATTATAACATAACCTATAGATTCTTTTGTTAGTAAACAATTGGTTAAACAGTCTAAAAATCCATTCCACATTTACCTGTCAGAGCTGCGGCACGAGGAAATT
The DNA here is from genome assembly GCA_021786555.1 of Bacillota bacterium. Classification (GTDB taxonomy): domain Bacteria; phylum Bacillota; class Desulfitobacteriia; order Desulfitobacteriales; family JAJXUE01; genus JAJZPO01. The sequence goes on from JAJYNB010000396.1 coordinate 6,786, forward strand.
GCTTGGTCCCGGCGAATAGGAATACTTGATCTTGATCTTGATTTTGGCCCAAATTATTACTTTGAAAAGGAGGGCTCTCCATGTCTGCCAATGTCCAAGCCCCCTCCGGGAAGCCGGTGCCCAGCCCTGCCCGGAAATGGGGCAAACGCCTGGCCATAGGCCTGATTGTCCTATTGATTCTGGCCCTTTTGGGGGCTGCCGGTGTTTCCGGCTACGTAGGCTGGAACCTTACCCACCCGAAACGTCTGGCCGTAACAGGCAGTCCGGGCGATCTCGGCCTGACCTATCAGAATGTGAACTTCCCCAGCAGGAGCGACAAGCTGCAGCTGTCGGGCTGGTACATACCTGCCCCCGCTGCCCAGGGGATTGTGATTGAAGCCCACGGCTACGGCAAGAACCGCGATGGCGAGAAACCGTCCCTGCCTGTGGCTAAAGCCTTGAACCAAAAAGGGCTCAGCGTGCTGATGTTTGACTTTAGGGACTCGGGCTCTTCCCAGGGCTCTATGGTCTCGGTAGGCGACTTTGAACAGCGCGACCTGTTGGGCGCTGTCGATTACGCCAAAGAGCTCGGCTACAGGAATATAGGCATCATCGGCTACTCCATGGGCGCCTCGACCGCCGCAGCAATGGCAGCCCAGGCCCCAGAGGTCGAGGCGGTTATTTTGGACAGTCCTTTCGCCGACCTTAAGTCTTATCTGGAAGTGAATATGCCCGTTTGGACAAAACTACCCAATTTTCCTTTCACCACCCTAATTTTGAGAGAAATTCCCCTGATGACTGGCATTGACCCTGCACATGTGAGCCCAGTGAAGGCGCTGCCCGCCTTGAGTCCTAAGCCTTTGCTGCTCATTGCCGGTACCGCCGACGACACCATCCCCATGTCCAATTCAGAAGAACTTTACCAAAAGTCCCATGACCCCAAGGCGGAATTATGGCTGGTACCCGGCGCCAAACATGTGGGAGCCTATACCGTTGAGCCGGACCGGTATCTGGCTAAAGTAAGCGGCTTTTTTGCCGCAAACCTGCGCTAGGTCCGTTTGGACCAATCCTGCCAAGTCCAATTCAATCTCACAGCCTGACTTTGAGTGCCAGGAAAGTGACGTTATACACACAAGAAGCCTTGTTTGCCCCTGACGGGTAAACAAGGCTTCTACCAAGCAAATTTTTATATTCCTGCAGGGATTCGGCCCCGGGCCAGCCCCTCGTCAAAAAACGCAAGCACAAGACTGCATTCTGACTCCTGACTTCTGACTCCTTCCTGCAGATTACTTCCGTCGCGGCCGCCGGATAAATCTAAACTTCCGCCGCTTGGGTTTTTCTGCGGAGCGCAGGAATTTCCGCCCCTTGATCAGATAGTCCAAACCGGAAATAATCGTAAATATCAGGGCCACATAAATAAACCAGCCACTGAGTTTAATGCCAATCAGGTTCAAGGGCCAATCATGCAGGAGGTAGGCAGCGATGGCGATTATCTGGGTCACAGTCTTGACTTTGCCAAGCTTGCTGGCCGGGATGACGACCTGGTCAGCAGCGGCGATAGCCCTAAGGCCCGTGACCGCAAACTCCCGTCCGATAATCACCCAGGCTACCCACCCGGGCACCAGGTGAAGTTCTACCAACGAAATCAGGGCTGCCGAGACCAAAAGCTTATCCGCCAGGGGGTCCATGAACTGTCCCAAGCGTGTAACCTGCTTGCGTTTTCTGGCGATATACCCGTCCAGACCATCCGTAACTGAAGCCAGGAGAAATATGGCAGCCGCCACGAAACTTTGACTGGCGAAAAACTCCTGACCCTTGGGCAGCCGGAGCAACAGGAAGACCATAAAAACAGGTATTAGGATGATGCGGGCCAAGGTCAGTCTGTTTGGCAGGTTCATGGAGCAACCTCTCCAATCAAATCATAAGTGTCCACTGCAGTAATCCGGACATTAACCATCTCGCCGGCCCGCACATTTGGGCCGGTAAAATAAACCTGTCCGTCTATCTCCGGGGCATCCCGCTCGGTCCTGCCCACATAAGGACGCTGCGGGTCGCCCGTCGATCCCTCCACCAAAACCTGTACTGTCTTGCCTATCCACTTAGCGTTGATTTCAGCCGAAATGCCGCTTTGCAAACTCATCAGGCGGTCCAGGCGTTCCTCTTTGATGTCCTCCGCAATCTGGTCTTCCCTTTCCCCCGCCGGAGTCCCTTCTTCCTGGGAATAGGTAAAAACGCCTACCCGGTCGAAGCGCACCCGCTGCATAAAGTCCAACAGGTTCTCAAAGTTAGCTTCCGTTTCGCCCGGGAAGCCCACAATAAAGGTAGTACGCAGGGCCAGGCCTGGCATAGCCCGCCGCAGCCGGTAAATCAAATCTTCCACTTCGGAGATTTTCCCCCTGCGGTGCATATACTTCAGTATTGCGTCATCCGCATGCTGCAGAGGCAGATCCACATATTTGCACACCTTGGATTCGGATGCCATGACATCAATCAGTTCCTGGGAAAAATAGGTTGGGTAGCAGTACAGAAGCCTGATCCATTCAATCCCTTCGACCAGGGCCAGCTGCCGGATAAGATCGGGCAGCCGGTATTGGCCGTACAAGTCCCGACCGTAACTGGTAGTGTCCTGGGCGATGAGGAGAATCTCTTTAACACCGGACATGGCCAGTTCTTTCGCTTCAGATACAATTGACTCCATGGGCCGGCTGCGGAAAGAACCCCGCATCTCAGGTATGACGCAATAGGAGCAGCGGTTATCACAACCTTCTGCTACTTTAATATATGCGCTGTACCCAGGGGTAAGGCGCAGGCGCGGCGCCTGATGATCATAAAGAAACCTCGGCGTGTCAACCAAGTCTACTTTTTCACCTTGCAGCGCTCTACTGACTATTTCCGCTATCCTGTCCACTTCCCCTGTGCCTGTGATGCCGTCAAGTTCCGGAATCTCCGCGCGGAGCTCGTCTTTATACTTTTGGGCCAGACACCCTGCCGCAATCAGGGCACGGCATTTGCCCTTTTCCTTAAATTGGGCCATCTCCAAGATAGTGTTGACAGACTCTTCCTTGGCGGCATTGATAAAGCCGCAGGTATTAACCACGATAACCTCCGCCGCTGCGGGGTTTTCCTCAACTTGAAAGTCGGAGCGGCTGAGAATTCCCAGCATGACTTCGCTGTCCACCAGGTTCTTGGCACAGCCTAGACTGACTACTGCAACTTTGAGCGACAAAACAGCACCTTCCAGCCATGATTTAAGCCTAAGAATTGTCGGGATTTCGTCCGAATCGTGCTTCCCGGCAGAGGACTTCCATATCTTCACTTAGTATAATACAAGGCGCGAACCAGTGTCAAAAACAATTTCCCCAGGCTAAATATTCCTCAAACGCCTGGCTTCCGGCTTCTGCGGCCCCGTTCCGGTGCCGAACTCTTTGCTTCCACACCTCTGCGGGGTCTGGCGCTCTTGAGCCTGGTACCGGTGGATCCCCTTCCGGTCTTCCCCGCTGCCGGCAAACTTTTCGCCATTTCCGCCTTGCCCCTGGGCGGAGCAATGAGGCATTTGGGACCGTACCCGATTAGATCCCGCCGGCCTGCCTTCTGCAGCGCTTCCAGCACCAACAGGTAATTTTTGGGGTTTCTGTACTGAAGCAGAGCTCTCTGCATGGCTTTTTCATGCTGGCTTCTGGGCACATATACCTTTTCCATATTCCTCGGGTCAAGCCCTGTATAGTACATGCAGGTGGACAAGGTTCCAGGAGTAGGAATGAAGTCCTGTACCTGTTCCGGATTGTAGCCCATGTCCCGGATGTACTCAGCCAGCTCCACGGCTTCCGTTAAGCCGCTGCCGGGGTGACTGGAGATAAAATATGGAACCAGGTACTGCTCTTTGCCCAATTGCCTGGATATGTCAAAATACTCGTTGACGAACTTATCATAGACTTTGCGTCCTGGCTTGCCCATTTTCTCCAAAACTTTAGGGGAGATGTGTTCCGGCGCCACCTTCAGCTGGCCGCTGACATGGTGTTCGCACAGCTCACGTAAAAACTGCCGCGAAGTGTCGGCCAGCACATAATCATAGCGCACTCCGGACCGTACAAAAACCTTTTTTACGCCTGGAATCTTCCTCAGTTCCCGCAGCAGGGACAGGTAATCGGCGTGGTCCACCACCAACTCCTGGCAAGGCTGCGGGAAAAGGCACTGACGGTTGGCGCAGGCGCCCCTTTGGGCCTGATGGGCACAGGCAGGCTGACGGAAATTGGCTGTAGGTCCGCCTACATCGTGAATATATCCTTTGAACCTTGGGTTCCAGCCAAATTTCTTCGCTTCATTGACAATCGACTCCCGGCTGCGGCTTTGGACAATCCGGCCCTGGTGAAAAGTCAGGGCACAAAAGGAGCACGAGCCAAAGCAGCCCCTGGAACTGACCAGACTGAATTCCACCTCTTCAATCGACGGCACTCCGCCTTGAGCCTCATAGAACGGGTGGTATGTTCCCATATATGGCAGTGCATATACTGCGTCCAATTCGCTTTGGGTCAGGGGTCTGGCCGGCGGGGTTTGAACCACATAAGTATCAGCGTGACCCTGAACCAGGGTTTTACCCCTTACCGGGTCTTGATTGTTATACTGGGCCATAAAAGCCTCGGCATATTTACTTTTGTCTCCGGCCGTTTCCTCGTAACCGGCCAGCAAAGCATAGTTTTCCAACCCTTCCATGCTATTGGTGGTATAGACAATGCCCCTTGTGTTCCTCAGCTCCTCTACGGTTCTGCCCTGTTTCAGCCCAAGAGCGATTTGTTTTATGGCCTGCTCACCCATGCCGTAAACAAGCAAATCAGCCTTGCCGTCTACCAGGACGGAGCGGCGCACCTGGTCCGACCAGTAGTCGTAATGGGCAAACCGCCTGAGACTGGCTTCAATCCCGCCCATAATCACCGGCACTCCTTTAAAGGCTTCCCGGCAGCGGTTAGCGTATAC